>CALMZF010000203.1 GCA_937870645.1 uncultured Paludibacter sp.
CCTGTAACCTTCTGATCCGTAGTCAGATACTCTATTCAGTTGAGCCACGGGGCCATTCCGTTGTTTCGGACTGCAAAGATAAGGCATTATTTTGATTTCTCAAATAATTAATGCGAAATATTTTTCTAAAATCCTTTTGCGAACCTGTTAGCGAATAAGGGAAGTCCCCCCTGTGCCTGTCCCGAACTTGTTTAGGGAGGGGATTTAGGGTGCTTCCTTCTTTTTACGCCAGCACAAAATCCAACTGTCTTTTATCCAGATTTGCCCTGGCTACTTTCACGGTCACTTCATCGCCCAGCTGGTATTTTTTATGGAACCGGCGTCCGATCAGGCAATAGTTTTTTTCGTCCATGGTATAGAAATCGTCGTCCAGATCGCGTATCGGTATCATCCCTTCACACTTATTTTCGATAAGTTCCACGTATATTCCCCATTCGGTGATACCCGAAATTACACCATCGAATACCTTGCCAATCCTGTCGGACATAAATTCCACCTGTTTGTATTTGATGGAAGCACGCTCGGCGTTGGCAGCCAGCTGTTCGCGGTTCGAACTGTGTTCGCATTTGTCCTCGTATTCGCGGGCATCCACACCGCTGCCACCATCCAGATAGCGTTGCAGCAGGCGGTGAACCATCATATCGGGATAACGGCGGATGGGTGAGGTGAAATGGGTGTAATAATCAAATGCCAGTCCGTAATGACCAATATTCTGTGTGGAATAAATAGCTTTTGCCATAGAGCGCACTGCCAGCGTTTCTATCAGGTTTTGTTCTTTCTTGCCCTGTACATCATCCAGCAGTTGATTGATGGAGGCCGAAATCTGGGTGTTTTTACCGGTTGCTTTCAGGTTGTAGCCGAACTTGCGGATAAATGCCGAGAAGTTTTGCAGTTTGTCGGGATCGGGTACATCGTGTATGCGGTAAACGAAGGTTTTTGCCTTTAGGCCCTTCCCTGGTTTACCGATGTGGGTAGCCACTGTTTTATTGGCCAGCAGCATGAATTCTTCCACCAGCTTGTTCGAGTCTTTTTGTTCCTTGAAATATACACTCAGCGGTTTACCTTTCCCGTCAATTTCAAAACGCACTTCTACCCGGTCGAAGGCAATGGCGCCGGTTTTGAAACGCTCCTCACGCAACTGCTTTGCCAGTTTGTCAAGCATCAGTACTTCCTCTTTATATTCCCCTTCGCCTGTTTCTATGATGCTTTGTGCTTCTTCGTAAGTGAAACGGCGGACGCTGCGGGTTACGGTGCGTGCTATCTGATAGTTGATTACTTCTGCCTTGTCGTTCATCTGAAACAGAACCGAGAAAGTGAGTTTATCTTCATTGGGTCGGAGAGAGCAGATGCCGTTCGAAAGATGTTCAGGCAGCATTGGTACCGTTCGGTCAACCAGATAGACCGATGTGGCACGTTCTTCGCCTTCGGTGTCAATTATCGATCCGGGGCGGACGTAATGAGTAACATCGGCAATGTGAACTCCGGCTTCCCACAGTCCGTTGCTCAGTTTGCGGAGTGAAATGGCATCGTCAAAATCCTTGGCATCGCGCGGGTCGATGGTGATGGTTGTTACACCGCGCAGATCAATACGTTTGGCTACCTCTTCGGGTGTGATACCGGCATCTATTTTGGCAGCTTCAGCTTCCACATTGGCGGGATACACGTATGGCAATCCGAATTCGGCCAGAATGGCATGCATTTCGGTGTCGTTGTTGCCCTTGTCGCCGAGTATATCAATGACTTCACCTACCGGACTTTTCAGATTTGGTTTCCATTCCTGCAGTTTTACCACCGCTATCTGTCCTGATTTTCCTCCTTTCAGTTTGTCTTTCGGGATAAAAATATCGTTGTTGATAATGCGGTTGCTGATAATGAGAAAAGCATAATTGTCCGACACATCCAGTTCACCCACAAAGGTATCCTGAGCACGTTTTATTATTTCCACCACTTCACCTTCGGGTTCCTGACCTTTGCGCTGTGCGTAGAGGCGGGCTTTCACCACATCGTTGCGCATGGCGGTATTGGTCTTCTGTTCCGAAATGAAAATCATTTCGCCACCATCTTCGGGAATGAGGTAAGTCTTCACTCCGTGCCGGTCTATTGTACCGGTGATATATCCGCTTCGGGAATTAATCCGGAATTTTCCGCGTGAGATTTCCTTCAGATAATCTTCATCAGCCAGTTCATAAAGAAGCTGGTTCACAAAAGCCCGCTGCGATTCGGAGGTGATATTCAGCAGGGTCGAAATTTGCTTGTAGTTATAGTTTTTTTCCGGATTTTCGGAAAAAATATTGGAAATGTTCCTGATAAGGTCTGATTTACGCTCCCGGGTACTTCCCGAGTTCTTGTTTCTTTTTGACATTATGATTTATTTTTTACAAATATACAACAATGCCGGCGACCTTAAGTTTCTATCGGAATAAAAAAGGTTTTATTTTCCGGAAAATTAAATGTATTTTCGCATTCTATAATTCATTCATTCCCCTATGAAAAAACGAATTGCTTTTATCATCAATCCGATGTCAGGTACCAGGACTAAAGCCGGATTGCCGGGCATCCTGCGACGGGAACTGGACCCAAAGCAATACGATGACTACCGGATACTTTATACCGAATACAAAGGACACGGCACACAACTGTCGGCACAGTTGGTAAGGGAAGGCTATAATGTGGTGGTGGCTGTTGGCGGCGACGGTACGGTCAACGAGGTAGCCCGGTCGCTCATACATACCAATGTGGCACTGGGAATTATTCCTGCCGGATCGGGCAACGGACTGTCGCGACACCTCAATATACCCACCAATGTGGTGAAAGCAACGCAACTGCTCAACAAATCGGAAGTAATAAAAACCGACTACGGCATTGTAAACGGAAAACCTTTCTTTTGCACTTGCGGAACAGGTTTTGATGCATATGTGAGCATGGAGTTTGCCCGCGGCAAGAAACGGGGCATTATAGGTTACCTGGAAAAAATGGTGACCGGCTATTTCAACTATGAACCCCAAAATTATAAACTCAGCGGTGATGATATTAATCTCGACGGCAAAGCATTTGTAATCACTTTTGCCAACGCAGCACAATGGGGAAACAATGCCTACATTGCACCTGAAGCGAGTGTGCAGGATGGGCTGCTCGATGTATCCATCATCAGTAAAGTGCCGGTGATAGCTATTCCCACACTGGCACTGCAGCTTTTCACCAAAAATATACACAATGATTTGCTCGTTACCACCCTGCGAACCAGTGAAATAACGCTGATACGCGATCACCCCGGTCCATTCCATTACGACGGTGAACCGTATGAAGAAGGGAATAAAATTGAAATCAGAATGGTGCCCGACGGGCTGAATGTACTGGTGAAAAAAAGATTTTAACCAAAAAAAAGAGACAACCAACCGATTGTCTCTTTTTTTTATTCCCCTGAATTCATTTATTGTATGGATAGCAGTCTTCCTGTTTCCGGACTAACAAGAACTTTTCCGTTCTTTTTGTTCATCGTTTCGAGTGGAATGGGCACCATTATGCCCAACTGCGGGATGTCCATCACTTCATTGTAAATCACGTTGGAACCTTCCTCAACAGTTATTTTGGCTTTGACCGGCAAAACAGAAAATACCTGTTCGCCTTTTTCTTTCTTTTTTTTGGCAGTGGCAGTTTCTATGGGATTGTATTTCACCGTAATGTAATACGGTGTTCCGCTCAGATCCTCTTTTGAACTAAGTCCGTTGAATGCTGAAAACCGGAACACAACTTCGGCGTTTGATGCTGAATCGGGCGCATAGATGATGGTTTTAGTCAAAGCTTCAACGGTAGTTTTCCCGGTGAAAAGTTGGGTGAGTTCCTGCTCCCGCCTATCCATTTGTTCCAGCATAAGTTTCATGGACTCCCCGTCCTTAGGCATTGTATCTGCCTGACCGGCCAATAAATCCAAACGTCCTTCACGAATGCTGTAAATCTGTTTGGCAACCCCTTCGGCCATTTTTACCGTCGAGCCGGCCATCATGTACTCTTCTTCCAGCGGCAATAGCTTTATACTTGTCTGGTTGGCTTTTTCAAGGTTGAAAGGTGGAACTATTTCCGGAACATCAACCGGAGGCACGTTGATGCCGCATAGTATCCCTTTATCATTCACCGTGATACGTGTAGTAAGTGATTTTTTTACAGGAGTAATTTTGAATGTACGTTTTGAATCAGGTTTGGTTTGCGGTGTAATCGTTATTCCTTTGATGCGGTAATAGGTTTTAGGGGCAGTTATCACATTGGTGGTAGCCAGATACCGCTCGGAATAGAGATAAAATTCCCCGGGGGTTTCGGTAATGCGTTCGGAACTGATATGGATGTTCAGTACCGTTTTCGGCAAAGAATAGATCAGAACAGATTCTCCATCGGTCAATTGCTGTTTTTGTTGAGCTGTGGCAAAAAAAGGAGCTATAAGAGCAATGAATAAAAGTATATGTTTCATGATATGGTTTCCTTTTTTATTAGTAAACGGATAATTCTGATCAGGCTTTTGTCTTTTTGCTTCTGCCTTTGTAGGGTGGTTTTTTCTTATTCCCCACGGTATCGGCCTGCGAGGCTATCAATTCACGGCATTGATCTTCGGTTAGAGTCAGTGGATCGGTTTTCTTCGGAATTTTATAATTGTTTTTTTCAAAAGCAATGTACGGTCCGAACCGGCCGTTCAAGACCTGAATTTCTCCATTCTCTCCGAATGTGCTGATTATTTTGTTCTTATCGGCTTCGCGTTTTGCTTCAATGATTTCAATGGCTCTTTCTGCAGTCACTTCGAGCGGATCATCGGTTTTGGGAAGGGAATAAAAAGCAGAATTGTGGCGAATGTAAGGGCCGAAACGTCCCACAGCCACTGTCATTCCTTTTTCCTCAAATTCTCCCAGTTCACGGGGCAATTTGAACAATTCCAGTGTTTCTTCCAGCGTCACACTTTCGATGGACTGATTGGGACGAAGCGATGCAAAAACAGGTTTTTCTTCTTCTTCCGAAGTACCGATTTGAGCTATCGGACCATATTTACCAATTTTTACCGAAATCTGACGACCGGATTTTGGATCTGTTCCAAGAATGCGTTCGCCTACCTGGCGTTCCGAATTTTTGAGGGTATTTTCAACTACAGGATGGAATTTTTTATAGAAATTGTCGATGGATTTAGTCCATTTAACTTTTCCTTCGGCTATGTGGTCAAATTCAATTTCCACATTAGCCGTGAAATTATAATTCATAATGTCCGGAAAGTATTCAACCAAAAAGTCGTTGACCACCAAACCAATATCGGTTGGGAAAAGCTTTGATTTCTCGGCTCCGGTATTTTCCGATTTCAGTTTATCGGTAATTTTTCCGTCTTTCAGTTTCAGTTCATTGAAATCTCTTTTCACAGCCGGACGATCTCCTTTCTCTACGTATTTCCGGTTTTGAATGGTGGAAATGGTTGGTGCGTAGGTTGACGGACGACCGATACCCAGTTCTTCGAGTTTGCGCACAAGGCTTGCTTCGGTGTAACGTGCCGGACGTTGGGTGAAGCGTTCCTGAGCCAGTATTTCATTGGCAGTGAGTTTTTCTCCCTTTTTCATAGTGGGCAATATGCCGCT
>CALMZF010000204.1 GCA_937870645.1 uncultured Paludibacter sp.
CTTATTTCAGCACATAATGTGCCAGTACTTTTTGCACTTCGTACACATTGACCGAGCGGGTAAAGTTTTTGCGAATGCTGGGCTGTTGCTCACTCGAAATCCAGATTTTCAGTTCGGCTTCCAAATCAAAGGTACCGGCGGATTCAATGCTGAACCGGGAAATGCTTTTGTAAGGAACAGACAAATACTCCTGTTTGCTGCCCGTAATTCCCTGTACATTAATCATTATCATCCGTTTATTGGTGAAAATAAATGTATCCCGTATTAACCGGAATCCCATTTCAATATTTTCATTTTCGGTCAGTAAATTATTGAATTCTTTTTCGAGTTTCACCGGATCAATAGTGCCGGCATTTCCTAATAGTGCTGAGAATAGTCCCATATTGAGTAATTGATTTTAAAATTGCTCTGATTATTTTTTTAAAGAATTAAATTTCGATATTATCCTGTCTTCCAGTTGCAAATATGCTTTCAGTAAAATTTCTGATAATACCCATGGTCAATGCCTTGTTTTCCACCCTTGGTGTATGTGCTGCATCAGGTATGATAGCGATGGTAACCGGTGCAGTTATCTCTTTTTTCAGCACATTCAGTTGCTCTTCGGTATCATAGGGGTCTTTTTCACCCCGAAAAGCCAATACAGGACAGCTAATGTCGGTTAACAGAGGAATTATACTCCAATCGGCAAAAAAATCGCTCAACCAGGTCTCGTGCCACCGTTTGAAAAGTTCTTGGGTTTTATCGCCGTGATACTTCCGGAGTGACTGTAACAATGAATTATGTCGGGCTCTGTCGCGATTTTCCCGAACAGCTGCTTTCCCTTTTTCCTCGATAAAACTGTGTGCTCCCTCCAGTATTACTGCATCAAACCGGTCGGGATAGTTGGCTGCAGCAATCAAAGCGATAGTCGCACCATCGCTGTGACCATACAACACTGCTTTCTGAATATTCATCCTGTCCATGATGCGGATGAGTTCATCGGCTTCATCGTGGAGGTAGTATTTATTGCGTTGCGTACTGTCAAATGGCGAGGATTTGCCGTATCCGCGCCGATCGTATAAAAAGGCATTCATTCCGGTGATTTCCACCATTTTTTTGGGAAAATCGCCCCACATTTCCACGCATCCCCACGAATCATGCAAAAATATCAACACGGGTTCATTCCGGTTTTGGGGATATTCAATTCTTTCATAATAAACGCCAAAATCACTCAACCACATACTGTTAACTGTTTTCATAAACCTATAATTCACACATTCCACACCTGCAAAAGTACATAAAAAGGGATAAATACAGGTAAATGAGCCGTATAATATTTCGATAAAGAGATTTTTCAAGTACTTTTGCACGACTGGTTATATTTTTAGGACCAGCTCCGTCGCCATGAAAAAAAAATTATCAACGGTTTTTTTAACCTTTATTGTCTGCACTATTTTTGCTGCCAATCCGGTGAAGTCGTTCACCGACAATGACCTGCTGCGAAAGGCCAACATCAGCATCACCGTGAAAGACCTGAATACGGGCAAAATAGTGGAAAGCTATCGTCCGGAATGTGCCACGGTGCCGGCATCTACGCTCAAACTGGTAACCACCGCAACAGCACTGGAACTCCTCGGGCCGGAATTTCGGTTTAGCACGACCCTTGAAACAGATGGACTGATTACTGCCGACAGCACACTGAACGGAAATTTGTACATTCATGGCAGCGGTGATCCTACGCTGGGGTCAGCCATGCAGGGAGATACTGCTTTTCTCACCAACTGGAAAAGCGGCATTCTGAAAGCAGGAATTAAACGGATTAACGGGAGTATTGTAGCCGATGCAACCCGCTTCGATACACAGGGCATAAATCCCAAATGGCTGTGGGAAGATATGGGAAACTACTACGGAGCCGGTGCTTACGGAATTTCATACAAGGATAATTTATTCACCCTGGAATTACGTTCAGGCAAGGCAGGCAGTACTCCGGAAATTGTAAAAATGAACCCTGAAATCCCCGATTTCAAATTTGAAAACAACCTGAAAAGTTCCGCTATCGGGTTTGACAGCGCTTATTTCTATGGAGCGCCTTTTTCAAATTTTAGAATGATTTACGGTGAAATTCCAGCCAACCGACCTTCATTTAAGGTCAAAGGCGATATTCCACGTCCGGGATTGTTGCTGGCCAGGGATTTTACTGCCAAACTTCAGTCGGCGGGAATTCAGGTGAGTGGCATTCCTACCGACGTTTTGACCGGTAATAATTCCCGGAGCATCATTTATACCCATTTTTCACCTCCATTGCGCGAGATAATTCGTGAAATTAATGTTCAAAGCAATAACCATTATGCCGAGCATGTTTTTCGCTACCTTTCGATGGTAAACGATACGGTTGCAACAAGCCGTGGTTCGGTATCGGTAATCCGAAAGCTCTGGGCATCCAAATCATTGCCTGTAGATGAGCTATTTATGTACGACGGCTCGGGTTTATCACCGGTCAATGCGGTATCGTCCGGATTTATGGCCGGTTTATTGGAATATATGGACAAATCTCCCAACAAAGAGGTTTTCAAAGCTTCGTTGCCCGTAGCCGGCACCACTGGCACCCTCAAATCATTTCTGAAAAACACTCCTTTGCAGGGTAAAGTACGGGCAAAAAGCGGCTCCATACATCGGGTGAAATGTTATGCCGGTTATATAAATACAAAAGGTAAAAATTATGCCTTTTCGATAATGGTGAATAATCCGAACGGAACTCTGAGCGAAACAACTAAAAAAATGGAAGAATTTCTTCTATATATAACAAAATGACTCCATCACGGCATTACATAGCATCAACCGCTTCGACCAACACATTGCTTCATGAAATGATGCGGCAGGATAAGCTGCCCGAAGGATTTCTGCTGTATACCGATTTTCAGAGTGCCGGCAAAGGTCAACCCGGAAATACCTGGGAAAGTGAAAACGGAAAAAATCTGCTGTTCAGCATGTTGCTATACCCGCACTCCATTAAAGTGTACGAACAATTCATCCTGAGTGAAATTACCGGTCTGGCCATCAGAAAAGTGCTGGAAAAATATACAGATGACATCTGTATAAAATGGCCCAACGATATTTATTGGAAGGATAAAAAAATTGCCGGTATACTGATAGAAAATTCACTTTTCAGAGACCGGATTGACACATGTATAATTGGTATCGGGCTGAATGTGAACCAGGAAGTATTCATCAGCAATGCTCCCAATCCGGTTTCACTCCGACAGATTACCGGAAATGATGTAAACAGGGAAATATTATTAAAGGAAATTCAGGCTGAATTATTGAATATTTATCAAAATTATTCGCCCGAATTTATTCATCAGGAATACTTGAATCATTTGTACCGGAGGAATGGTTTTCACCGCTATGCAGAAACCGCTGCGAACACAGTTTTTGATGCTGAGGTTGAAGACGTTTTGCCGGACGGCAGATTGATTTTACGTACACAGGCAGGCGAAATAAGGACATTTTATTTCAAGGAAATTCAATTTGTATTATAAAAACAAAGAGCCGGAAAAATGCCCGGCTCTTTGTTTTAGTATATGATTAAACTCAAATTTCCCACTGTTCCAGCGAATTCACCAGGTCATCGAAGCATTTGATTTTTGATTTCTCCTGTACTTCGGCTATCTGGCTATCCATAGCATCGTTGTAGGTTTCGGTCTCCACACTGCGGATTACTCCCATAGCTATCGGCATATCGGGTCCTTCCATCATTGCCAGTTTGTACTGCAGGGTAATATCTTCACAGTGTGCATCGTGTACCAGCAGGTCTTTTTCGGTAATTCCGTTTTCACCAATGGTAACAGCTTTCAGATTAAATCCGTCAAGAACAAGCCCTTTATCTCGATTCACCCCATAAATCATGGGTTTTCCGTGTTCCAGAAAAATAATGCGATCCGGTCGGGTCTCCTTTTCGGCAATCCATCCGTGCGCTCCGTGATTGAAAATCACACAGTTGACCAGGCACTCCACAATCGAGGTGCCTTTGTGACGGGCGGCTGCTCCTATTGTTTCAGTAGCATTTTTCAAATCCACATCCAGCAAACGGGCAAAGAATGTACCACGTGAACCAAACGTGAGTTCCGCCGGACGAAATGGACGTTCAATGGTACCAAAGGGAGACGATTTTGTTATGCTCCCTTTTTTAGTGGTGGGCGAAAATTGTCCTTTGGTCAGACCGTAAATCTGGTTGTTGAACAACAATACATTCATATCTATATTTCGTCGAACGCTGTGAATGAAGTGATTGCCACCTATAGCCAGTCCATCGCCGTCTCCCGAAATCTGCCAGACTGTCAGTTTGGGATTGGCAATTTTCACACCGGAAGCCACAGCCGCTGCGCGACCGTGAATAGTATGAAATCCGTAACTATTGATGTAGTAAGGCAGGCGCGAAGAGCATCCGATGCCCGATATTACGGCAATATCCTGAGGAGCAACACCCATATCGGCCATCACTTTCTGCAAACTGTTGAGGATGGCGTAGTCACCACAACCGGGACACCAGCGAACGTACTGATCACTTTTAAAATCTTTGGGGGTATATTGTTTTATTTCTTCCATAGCTATAAATTATTTCAGAATTAATTCAAAATGTTCTACAAGTTCTGCCATAGTAAATGGTTGACCCTGAACTTTGTTGTGTTGAAGGAAATTCACTCCCGGCACTTTGGAGCGCAGGAATGAAGCAAACTGTCCGTTGTTGAGTTCGCAAACGACTACTTTTTTGTACTTTGAAATCACCTCAGCTGTATTTTTTGGCAGCGGATTGATGTAGTTGAAATGAGCCAGTGCTACTTTTTTCCCTTTTTCATTCATTTCAGATACGGCACTCATCAGGTGACCGCGGGTTCCACCCCATCCAATTACCAATAAATCAGCATCTTCCGAACCAGATACTGTTAGATCCGGAATAACGGCAGTCACATTTTCCACTTTTTCGGCACGGGTATCCACCATTTTCTGATGATTTTCGCCATCGGTGGAAATGCTTCCCTTTTCGTAGTCCTTTTCCAGTCCGCCATTTCGGTGTTCGAAGCCCGGAGTTCCCGGAATAGCCCAGTAACGCACTTTCGTATCTTCGTTGCGGTAAGTTACCTTGCAACCTTCCATACCGGGTTGAACGTAATTCGGTTTTATTTCGGGCATATCGGCCAGTTTCGGAAGTTTCCAGAGTGAAGTTCCATTGCCCAGAAATGCATCTGTCAGCAAAATAACCGGTGTCATATATTCCAGTGCAATTTTGGAAGCCATGTAAGCAAAATGAAAACAATCATCGGGAGTTCCGGGCGCCATTACCACCAGCGGACTTTCGCCATTTCGGCCATAGAGTGCCTGTAATAAATCGGTTTGTTCTGTTTTGGTCGGCATACCGGTGGAAGGACCACTTCGCATTACATCCACAATTACGATCGGCAATTCAGCCATCACTGCGAGGTTTATTCCTTCTGATTTCAGTGCCAGTCCGGGGCCGGAAGTATTGGTCACAGCCAGACAGCCGGCAAATGCAGCTCCGATGGAAGTGGTTATGCCGGCAATTTCATCTTCACATTGAACCACTTTTGCACCCAGATCGCGGCGCAAAGCCAGTTCGTGCATAATATCAGTAGCCGGAGTTATGGGGTAACTGCCCAAAAAAAGTTCTAAGCCTGCTTTTTCGGCAGCGGCCACAAATCCGTATGCGGTTGCCGTATTTCCGGAGATGCTTGTATATTTTCCGTGAGGAACATTATCCGATTTTTCTACTGTGTAGGTAGGAACTGTCAGATGTAAATTATTTCCATAGTTGAAACCATCAGTAAGCACTTTTACGTTGGCTTCGAGTACCGAAGGTTTTTTCCCGAATTTATTTCCCAGAAAATGAATGGCCTGATCCATCGGACGGTTGAACAACCAGCAAATCAGCCCCAGTGCAAACATATTTTTGCTGCGAAGAATAGCTTTATTGTCAAGCGGATATCCTTCAAGACTTTTCTGGGTGAGCGTGGTGAGCTGAGCAGGCACCAGACTGATGGTGTCGGAAATGGATAATTCCTCAAAAGGATCATCGGTCACAAATCCGGCTTTAACCAAATCGCTCTTTTCGAAGCAATTCTCATCATAAATGATTACACCGCCTTTTTTTACATGTTTGGCATTTACTTTGAGTGCGGCGGGGTTCATGGCCACGAGCACATCGGCATCGTCGCCCGGAGTATAGACCTTACCGGAACCAATGTGTACCTGAAACCCTGAAACTCCACCTAATGTACCCTGAGGGGCACGAATTTCGGCAGGATAATCGGGGAAAGTAGAAATTTCATTGCCGATAATGGCCGAAATATTCGAAAAAATAGAGCCTGTCAATTGCATTCCGTCACCGGAGTCACCGGCAAAGCGAACCACAACCTGATCCAATTCTTTTACTTTTAGTTTTTCCATATTATATAAATTCAGATTTTTCGGAATAATCTCTCATTTTTTAAAATTCAGCATTTTTTGGAGTACGCGGGAACGGTATCACATCGCGGATATTGGTCATACCGGTAACGAACAGCAGCAACCGTTCGAAGCCCAGACCGAAACCGGAATGTGGTGCAGTGCCAAAACGGCGTGTATCCAGGTACCACCAGATATCTTTTTCGGGAACTCCCATGGAGGCGGCACGTGTTCTTAGTTTTTCGAAGTCTTCCTCACGTTGCGATCCACCGATTATTTCTCCGATTTTCGGGAAAAGTACATCCATGGCCCGTACGGTTTTGCCGTCATCGTTTTGTTTCATGTAGAATGCCTTGATTTCCTTTGGATAATCGGTCAGAATTACCGGTTTTTTGAAATGCTGTTCTACCAGATATCGTTCGTGTTCCGACTGCAAATCAGTTCCCCAACCTACGGGATATTCAAACTTATATCCCTTTGCTACAGCTTCTTCAAGAATTTTCACTCCTTCGGTGTAAGGCAGCCGCACAAAATCATTATCCACCACAAACCGCAGTCTTTCAATCAGTTCCTTATCATACATTTCGGCCAGGAAGTTGAGATCATCCATGCAGTTATCGAGCGCCCAGCGGATGCAGTACTGAATAAAGTCCTGCGCCAGCTGCATGTTTTCTTCTATTTCGTTGAATGCCACTTCGGGTTCAATCATCCAGAATTCCGACAGGTGACGCGGTGTGTTGGAATTTTCAGCGCGGAATGTTGGTCCGAATGTATAAATTGCTCCCAGCGCCATAGCGGCAAGTTCGCCTTCAAGCTGTCCCGAAACGGTGAGATTGGCCGGTTTACCAAAGAAATCGTCGCTGTGATCCACTTTTCCATCCTCAGTCAGCTTGATATTTTCCAGGTCAAGTGTAGTTACCTGAAACATTTGTCCGGCACCTTCGGCATCAGAAGCGGTGATAATGGGCGTGTGGAAATAGAAAAATCCACGGTCGTGAAAGAATTTATGAATAGCAATGGCCATGTGGTGACGAACGCGGAACACAGCTCCAAACGTATTGGTACGGGGGCGCAAATGCGCTATTTCACGTAAAAATTCCAGTGTATGACCTTTTTTCTGCAATGGATATGTTTCGGGGTCGGCGCTGCCGTATATAACGATATCATCCGCCTGAATTTCAACCGTTTGTCCTTTACCCTGCGATTCGACCAACTTGCCGGTGGCACTGATGCAGGCACCGGTAGTCACTGGTTTAAGTTTTTCCTCATCCAGTTTGGCCAGATCAACAACAATCTGAATATTATGTATGGTAGATCCATCATTCAGGGCAATAAAGCTGACATTTTTGTTACCGCGGCGGGTCCGAACCCAGCCTTTAATATTTACATCTGCTCCGTAATCCGTCCTTTTGAGGGCGTCCACAATTTTTGTTCGTTGCATAAAACTATAGTTATAATTTCGTGTAAGTTAAGTAAGAAATTTAAAATGCAAAAGTAATACATTTAGTTCAGAAAAGCTTGAAAAAAATAAACAAAAAGCACCTGTCCAACCGAACAGGTGCTTCTTCTTATTATTCTGATAATAATTTTTATTTCTTTTTCCCTGACTGACTTCTAATGTCGCCAATCATGCTCATGGCACAACGGAATCCGATATCATTGGCCGATTTGTCCTGATCCAGTGCACGTCGGGTAGATGGATTAAGCCAGTAAGCCCGGTCTTTGAAGGAACCTCCTTTGTAAACACGTGTTTTGTCAGAGACTTTTGGAGCCAGAATATCAGTTGGGTCTAATTTCTCATTATTGGCCAATGCGTCAAGCCCTTCGGGATCGGTCAACAGGGGGAAGTCGGTATTCAGTTTGGTGGTTTCGTCGCCATCGTGAAAATTCCGTTTGTCGTCACCGGGCAATACACCTGTAGCTACACGCCCCAGTGAGTCTATTTTCAGCACATAATTTCCCAGATCATCTTTTGAGGTGGCCAGGTAGGTGCGATATTCATTGCCTCGAAATGAATTATATTCGGCCATTTCGTCGAATGTTGTGGAACGGTACACATCCAGCACCCATTCATTGACGTTACCTGCCATATTATACAGACCAAATTCATTGGGGAAATAGGCAGTCACGGGAGCTGTAATGGCAGCTTTGTCGTTGAGGCTTCCGGATGTTCCCATCATATCGCCCCGGCCACGCACAAAGTTAGCCTGCATTTCTCCTTCGTATTTTCCTTTTTTACTGTTGCGCAACTGGCTTCCGTTCCAGGGATACACTCTTCCCTCTTTCACCAATCCGTCTTTTTTGTCGGACCTGATAGCATAAGCTGCAAATTCCCATTCGGCTTCAGTCGGGAGTCGGTAATTGGAGGTCATAATGCCGTCTGACATATCGGCTTTGCGTGTTTGGCCGTATATATCTTTCATTGATTTTTTACCGGCTTTGGGATTATAATTTCTATGGTAAATGTATTTCTGTGTGTTGAACACAAAATTATTTGCAATTGAGTCGGCATTTGTTATTTTCTTCAACGAAGAAAAATCCGGTGCGTCAATGATGCCGGCATTAATCAGCGCCAATTCGTTTACCCGATCGGTACGCCACTGGCAGTAATCCATAGCCTGTTCCCAGGTAACACCCACAATGGGATACTCATCGAATGCCGGATGGGTGAAGTAGTGCTCAAGGAGCGGTTCGTTGTATGCCAGCGGTTCGCGCCATACTTCGGCATTGGGTTGTGTCCTTTCCACCAACCTGGGTGCTGTCTGCTGAAATACGGTCTTCATCCAGTGCGTATATTCACGCCAGTTGACATTACTGATTTCGTACTGATCCATGTAGAACGACATGACGGTAATCCGACGGCGCAGATTGTTGCGTTCGCCGGTGACCACTTCGCCTTTCTCGCCGATGGTAAACGTACCCCCTTCAATAGCAATCATGCCGGTTGGAACCTGAGGCTTGTAGTTCTTTTTCACACCAAATCCGGTCGCCTTTTCGTCGTTGTAGCGCCAACCGGTGGTATTTGATATTGCCGATTTCTTACCGGATCCAAATCCGGAACTGGCTCCCGATTTTGAACCGCAGGAAGCAACAACCACAGCAGCAAATGCAAGTGTCAGAAATGTAGCTAAGTTATTCAATTTCATATAAAACAATGATAATTAGTTCTTTTGTATAATTTTAAGCTGACTGCAAAATTAGTACTTTTTTTTATGAATGTGCCTTTTATGCTAAAAAAAATAGAAGTTTTGGCCACAGCGTAAATATATAACTCATTTTGGGGTATAAACGTATATTTTGAGGTAAAATTATCAATAAATCTGTTAAAACCATAAATTTAAGCGTTTATTTTTTTACTTTTGTGGAAAATAACTGCTTTTGATGCCCGTAACAGAGATATAATTTGTGCAAAAAAAGATGAATAAAATTCCCTTCCAGCTGAATCTGAACGGCAAGTTGTTCGATTTGTCGAAACCGGCGGTGATGGCGATAGCCAACATTACGCCTGATTCATTTTTCGGTGGAAGCCGCTTATTTTCGGACAAAGATGTACTTAACCGGGTAGAAAAAGCACTTGCCCAGGGGGCTACCATTATTGATGTTGGCGCCTGTTCCACCCGCCCGTCAGCCCCTCATGTTACCGAAGAAGAGGAGCTGGAACGGCTGCGGTCCCCACTTAAAGCTATTCGGAAGCATTTTCCCGATGCTGTGATTTCGCTGGATACATTCCGGTCGGGAGTGGCACGATGGGGAGTGGAAGTGTGTGGTGTGGACATAATTAACGACATAAGCGGCGGTACGCTGGATAATTTGATGTTTGAAACCGTGGCAAGTCTCAATACCTCTTATATTCTCATGCACACATCGGGCACTCCTCAGACCATGCAGCAACTGACACATTACGACAATATGATGTCTGAAATACTTCATTTTTTCGAAAAAAGGGTGGCTCAACTCGTCCATCTGGGCGTGAAAGATATTATCATTGACCCGGGATTTGGTTTTGCCAAAACACTCGACCAAAATTACGAACTGCTGGCTAAAATGAGTTATTTCAAAGAACTGAATTTGCCAATACTGTATGGAATATCCAGAAAATCAATGATATATAAACTACTGGACACCACTCCGGAAGAAGCACTCAACGGCACCACCGCACTCAACATGCTGGGACTGCTGAACGGCGCAGATATTCTCCGGGTTCACGATGTAAAGGAAGCTGTGGAAACGATAAAGATATTTGAAAAATACAAAACTGCCTGTGGATAAGTAACGAGGGCGTAGTCTGTACATAATTCCAATCATCAAAATAAGATTTTTAATTCCAGATTATAATTCAAAAAACCGAACAAAATGGCTTTTAATATCGGCGTTAAAGACATCATTGATATTATCCTAACGGCATTTCTGCTCTATGGGGCGTTCAAACTGCTGAAACGATCCGGAGCCCTGAATGTGTTTTTGGGAATAATGACTTTTATCATCATCTGGTTCGTAGTGTCCAAAGTACTGCGCATGGAACTCCTGGGCGTAATACTGGACGGACTGGTGAATGTGGGAGCATTTGCCCTGATTGTACTTTTTCAGGAAGAGATACGCCGGTTCTTCTCACGGCTCGGATCGCGCAAAAACTGGGGAATACTTAACTACTTCAAAAAATTTCTGAAGGGCTCTGAAAACGAACAAATCCGCACCGATTACGACCTGATACAGATTGTAATAGCTTGTCGTAACTTGTCGAAAACGGCAACCGGAGGATTAATCATCGTCACCCGCACCAACGACCTGGAATTCTATACCCAATCGGCCGAAATTATTGATGCACGTATCAGTTCCCGTCTGATAGAAAATATCTTTTTCAAAAACAGCCCTTTGCACGATGGCGCCCTTATCATTTCTAACCGCCGATTGAGAGCAGCCGCCTGCATTCTTCCGGTATCGCGAAACCAAAGCATACCCAAAAGGCTGGGACTGAGACACCGCTCGGCACTCGGAATTTCGGAAATCTCGGATGCCATTGCCATTGTCATATCCGAAGAAACCGGACATATTTCCTGGGCTATCAACGGTAAACTCACCATCAACGGCAAACCTGAAGAGCTGGAACATGTGTTAACCGAAGAAATAACCGAATACAACAAAGCAAAAAACGTATGAAACGAATTATTTACGTTGCGATGCTGCTCATCGGAATACAGGCCGTCAATGCCAAAACGGCTCCTGCACGCGGCAACTTTCAAGCCCGTGTGTTTTCTGATTTGAATATTGTATTTAATCCTTCTAAATTTCCGGATGGATTAAATAACTCCGACAGCATCATTTGTCTGGCAAACGGACGCATTGCGATAAAAAAAATCAAAATCCCTGATTACAAACGAAATGTGCGTGTCACAGCCAAACTATGCCTCACTTCCAATGGCGACCCGTGGGATAAAACAGGTTCCTGCTTCATTATCCCGAAAGAGTCAATGATAAATATGATGACCATTGCCAAAGGTGAACATCAATATCCGCAAATCGACTCAACCAAACTGGAAAAACTGGTGGGTGTAGCTGCCGGAAAAGATTATTTGCCCACTGTGGAACTGATGCGGTTTATGACCCCGTTCGGAGTGGGTTATTTCAGTGCCGATAAAGACTCCACAGCCTACAAAAGACGACCGGTTTATATTGATGGCTGGGCTCAGGAATCGGTTTGGCAGCAGGATATTACCGACCTGTACCCACTACTGCAAAACGAAGCATACATCGGCATTTACATCGACACCTGGACTGATAAAGGTTATAAGGTAAATCTGGAAATCAATTTCGATGAAAGCACCATAAAACAGGATGTGATGCCCGTGCGGAAAGTATTGCCTCTGATTAATACTGTTTATTATATTGGTCAGACTTATCCCGACATATTTTCACGCCGGGATGTAACGGTTCCTTTTACAATTCCCGTAAAAGCTAAAAATATCAGGCTGAAATACATTGTGACCGGTCATGGAGGCCATTCAGGCGGCGATGAATTTGTACAGCGGGAAAATATACTCTCCGTTGACGGGGCTGTCGTTCACCGGTTTACTCCCTGGCGAAACGATTGTGCTTCCTTTCGTCGCTTCAATCCCACATCGGGGGTGTGGCTGAAAAAACGCAGAATTGCATACATCAGCGAAGAAGGCAGAGCCGAAAAAGAAATTGAAGAACCGATTGCTTCATCGGATCTCTCCCGCTCCAACTGGTGTCCGGGAAGCGATGTGCCACCCGCGATTATACCTCTTGACGATATAAAAGCCGGTGAACACACACTGACCATCAGCATTCCGCAGGCACAAGCAATAGATAACAACAAACTCAATCACTGGCTGGTATCATCGTACCTGGTTTGGGAAGAATAAAATAAAATGAATAAAAAAAACAGATTAATCCAATGAATATATTACTTTTAGGATCAGGTGGCCGCGAACATGCCATTGCGTGGAAAATTGCACAAAGCCCGAAACTGACGAAACTTTTTATTGCTCCCGGAAACGCCGGAACAAATTCAACCGGCGAGAATATTGCGGTCAATATCTCCGATTTTCAGGCTGTAAAACGGGTTGTGCTCGAAAATAATATCGGAATGGTGGTGGTTGGTCCGGAAGAACCATTGGTAAATGGTATTGTTGATTTTTTTGAAACTGACGATGAATTGAAATCTATACCGATTGTGGGTCCTAACCGCTTGGCTGCCCAATTGGAAGGCAGTAAGGATTTTTCGAAACAGTTCATGATTCGTCACAACATTCCGACAGCAGGATATTTGTCTGTCACTTCCGAAAATCTGAATGCAGGTATCGATTTTCTAAAAAATTTGAAAGCTCCTTATGTTTTGAAAGCGGATGGATTGTCGGCCGGTAAAGGAGTATTGATTATCTCTGATTTGGATGAAGCAATTGAAGAACTGAATAATATGCTGGGCGGAAAATTCGGGAAAGCCAGCCAAACTGTTATTATTGAAGAATTTCTTTCGGGTATTGAATGTTCGGTTTTTATCATCACCGACGGTAAAAATTATAAAATACTACCCGAAGCAAAGGACTATAAACGCATTGGCGAAGGAGATACCGGACTGAACACCGGAGGTATGGGTGCCGTTTCACCTGTGAGTTTTGCCGATAAAGCATTTATGCAAAAAGTGGACGAACGCATCATCAAACCTACTGTAGATGGCCTCCGAAGCGAGGAAATTACCTATAAAGGGTTTATCTTCTTCGGTCTGATTAAAGTGAATAACGAACCCTATGTGATTGAATACAATGCAAGGATGGGTGATCCGGAAACTGAAGTGGTGATGCTGAGACTGAAATCGGATCTGGTTGACTTGCTCGAAGGTGTTGCAACTGGTAATCTGAATGAAAAAACAGTTGAGTTCGATGAGCGTTCAGCAGTGACAGTGATGCTCGTATCGGGCGGCTATCCGGAAGCTTACGAAAAAGGAAAAGTGATTACCGGACTTGAAGATGTGAAGGAGAGCATTGCCTTCCATGCAGGCACCACCGAAAAAGATGGGAAAGTCCTCACCAACGGCGGACGTGTGATTGCCGTAAGTTCGTATGGAAAAAACAAAGACGAAGCACTTGAACTTTCATACAAGAATGCGAAATTGATCGATTTTGAGGGAAAATATTTCAGGCGGGATATTGGGTTTGATTTATGAGAAAGCCCCCTAATCCCCCGAAGGGGGACTTACAAAATTCAAGTAAATTATGTGTATTCGGTAAATAATTCAAAAAAAAAGAACCTGATTTTAATATTAATCTAAGATTTATAAAATTTAATTTAGCTACCCGACAAGTCCCCTTTAGGGGATTTAGGGGCTTATCATTATGGCAAAAATATTGGTTATTGACGATGAACGCAGTATCCGGAATACATTGAAAGATATTCTGGAGTTCGAAAAGCATAAAGTTACCCTGGCCGAAAACGGCAAACAGGGACTTGAAACTGCTCTGAATGAATTTTTTGATATTATTTTTTCAGACATAAAAATGCCTGAGATGGATGGTATTGAATTGCTCGAACAACTCAGGGAAAAAGAAGTGGAAGCGCCGGTCATCATGATTTCCGGTCATGGAAATATTGAAACAGCTGTAGACTGTATCAAAAAAGGAGCTTTTGATTTTATCGAAAAGCCCATAGATCTCAGCCGTTTACTGGTGACGGTACGCAATGCCCTGGAAAAAAATAACCTGGTAACCGAAACCAAAACACTGAAAAAGAAAGTTGCCAAAAAACTGCAAATGATCGGTAATTCGCCTTCCATCGAAAAAGTACGCGAAATGATCCGCAAAGTAGCCCCCACCGATGCACGGGTATTGATTACAGGTGCTAACGGGACCGGCAAAGAAGTGGTTGCACGACTTTTGTACGAATACAGCAACCGGGTTCAGGGACCTTACGTGGAAGTAAACTGTGCTGCCATTCCTTCCGAACTGATTGAGAGCGAATTATTCGGACATGAAAAAGGCTCTTTCACTTCAGCAGTAAAACAGCGTATCGGTAAATTTGAACAAGCAGACAATGGCACCATATTTCTGGATGAAATTGGCGATATGAGCCTGTCAGCTCAGACTAAAGTGCTACGGGCTTTACAAGAAAGTGAAATTTCAAGAGTAGGAAGCGACAAAAACATCAAGGTAAATGTGCGCGTCATCGCTGCCACCAACAAAAACCTGAAAAAAGAAATAGAACTCGGCAACTTCCGCGAAGACCTTTTCCACCGCCTCAATGTTATCCCCATTCATGTACCTACACTCGACGAACGAAAAGACGATATCCCCCTGCTGATCACCCATTTCAGCGAACTGATCTGCGCCGAACAGGGCATTCAGCTCAAACATTTCGATGCAAAAGCCGTTAAAGCCCTGCAGGAACGATCATGGACCGGAAATATCCGTGAACTCCGCAACGTGGTGGAACGGCTCATCATTCTGGGAGGAAATAAGATTACAAAAGAAGACGTGGAAATGTTTTCATAAACGAAACAAGAACCTGCCCTCGCCCATTTTTAGCGAGGGCGTCACTCCAACAGACGAAGAATATATCCCCACCTTACAAGTTCTTCTTTGTCGTCAATTCTCTTTATTCCTCCGTCATAAATCAGACAAAATTGATTCGCCACATCCAATACATTCCTGTAGTCATGGTCAGTCAGTATTATTCCTTTAAATTCAGACGTTTTCAGTATTAATTTCTTTATTTCTCCAACTAAAATTGGTGAAACGCCATTAAAAGGTTCATCAAGTAATATGAATTTACAATCTGTATGTAACAATAATTTTATTTCAAGATATCTTAATTCTCCACCGGATAAATAGGATATTTTGCTTGTATTCAGTTTTTGCAATATCGGGTCTTCTAAGAAGTTTTGAACCTGATTTTTACCTAAGTATAATTCAATTGTTTTTTCAATACTCAGATGTTTAGGCAGAAATGAATCCTGTGGAAATTAGCCCTAAAAAAATATCCGGAAAGTTTCTCGAACCTGTAGATCATCTTTTCTGTTCCGGATTAAGTGTTCGCACACCCTATTTCCGGGAACAATCAGAATTTCGTATTTTCAAAACTTTCCGGATAAATTGAAAACATCATTTACCCTTAGCGTACACTTACGTATACACTTTTTGATGCTTTGGTTTTGTCTGCCGACAAGACCAACAGGTAAATGCATAGAACGTCTTCCGGCACAATACCGGCAGCAGGCAGTAAAAGGAAATCCGTTTCCTCTTTGCCCCTCGGTTTCGAAGCTGAATAAACAGCTCCGCTGGCGGTCTTCATCACTGCACTGACCACATCATCCGCAGCCACTCCCTCATT
>CALMZF010000205.1 GCA_937870645.1 uncultured Paludibacter sp.
AGCTCGTCAATCAGAGTTTTGTGGAAGCAACTGTAATCGTAAGCGATAAAACCGCAAAAGCCCTTCCTGTAAGTGCTTTACAGAAAGTGGACAAAGCATATTTTATTTATGTGTTGGAACTAAAGGAAGGCGAAAAATACCTGCTGAAGAAAACACCCGTCGAAGTTGGTGCCAGCGACAATAATTTTACTGAAATCCTGAGCGGCTTACCGGCTGATAAACAAATAGTGGTACGGGGAATTGAAACGTTGTAGCGAATTTAAGCGGTAAGAAAAATGAAAAAACTCCCGAAATTCAGATGAATTTCGGGAGTTTTTCTGTCGTTTCCTGAATAACCGTCGTTTCCGGTGAAAATATTTAGTTCCTTCGCTTTGCTCTGGATAACAGAGACTTATACTGATTTAAGGAGGATAAAATGTTATTTACAAAGTGTCCAATAGTGATTGCTAATTGCCTGTAAGGCATATTTATTTCATCCGCCAGTTGGTGGAAACGCATTGTGTGAATGAATTGAAAAATCATAACAGCGCCCTGTAAGGGCAGTTTAACATTTAAGTTGGGCTTTCACCCCGAAATTCAAGATTAGGACACACTTTGCGAATAATCACATTAATTTTCAATAGGATTATTTGTTTCTTTAGAAAACCTACCAATTAACATAGGTAATATAATAGCGAAAATTCCAATAATTGTAAGATAACTTCTTTCAGGTAAAAAATTCCATATTATAAGATATAGTCCACTTACTAATAATATGATTTTATTTAATTTATTTTTTAAAGAAAAACCGTAAATTAAATATGACATTCCTATTACTGAAAACATTAAATAGTTTATTAGATTATTCGTGCCATCAGAAAAATTGAAAAACCAATTTGAAATTTTAGCAACTAATATTATTAAAGCTAAAATTGATATTATTTTCAAAGTGTATTTTTTCATTGTGTTGTGATTTTATGATTTTTTTGGTGCATTACAGCTAACAGTGAAATATAATCAATTCAGCAACAAACAAACCGGAGCTCCGAGTTCCACTTTGTCAGTCAGCAACTTAAGCTTACCGGAACATTTGTTTCGGGAGAAAACGGTGATATTGTTCGTTTTTTGATTTCCAACAAAAATATATTTTCCATCGGGTGTAAGAGTAAAATTACGTGGTACGTTGCCGAACGTTGAATACTGCTCCACAAACCGAACCTGTCCATCTTTCTGAACCGAAAAACACGTGATGGTATTGGCCTCCCCCCGGTTGCTGGCATAGAGGAATTTCCCGTCAGGACTGAGGTGAATGTCAGCAGCACCGTTTTTCTTCGTGCTGTCGGTCACCAGCGTTGTTTCCTGTATATTAGTCAGTTTTCCGTCATTGGCAACCGAAAATACGGTGATGCCCGCATCCAGTTCCTGCACCAGATACAGATACTTGCCATTCTTACTGAATACAGTGTGACGCGGCCCACTGTGTTTTTTTACCCCGGTTTCGTCCACATAAGTCAGCACTTCCTTACTTCCGATGGGGTTGTAGCTGTAAGTAAAAACTCTGTCGGTGCCGAGATTGGTAGCCATCAGGTATTTCCCATCGGGCGAAAAAATCACCTGATGAGCATTACTCGGGCCGAAACGACGATTGCCGAAATTTTTCTTCGGATGCGTGATTACCTGCACGGCTTCGCTTATTGTGCCATCCGGGTGTCGTTCAAATACGGAAATACTTCCACTGGAATAATTGGCCGTGAAAACATGACGGTCAGAAACGGTGATAAAACACGGATCTGCCCCTCCGGCACTTACTTTATTGAGAAAAGTCAGTGTTTCATTTTCTTTATCAAAAGCAAATGCGCTGACGGTACTTTCTTCGCCAAGTTCATTCACAGCATACACGTATTTCCCATAGGGCGAAAAGGCCAGGTAACTTGGATTATCACTTTTTGCAAGTAATTTGTTGAAGATTAACTGACCCTGCTTGTTGATTTCGAGTGAGTAAATTCCCTCACTCGTAGTTCCGCGCGTGTAAGTTCCCACAAGCATTTTATAGGTATTCTGCGAAAAACCGGTGGTACTCAGGCAGAGCAGAATTGGAAATATCAGTTTTTTTAGCATAAATGTTTTAGTTAGCAGCTTGCAGTTAGCAGTTTGCAGTTTGCAGTTTGCAGTTTGCAGTTAGTATTTGAGATTATGTACAATTAATAAAATTCTAAAATTCAACTAATTGCACATAAGTCCCCCTTTGGGGGATTTAGGGGGCTACTTTTCCTAACTCAATTCAAATTCATTTAGGTAAGCCGGTATTTCGATATTTTCAAATCCGTCTTCCGTCAAAATTCCTTTGTAGAATTGCTGAACTTCGTATTCACCGTGAACAAGGAATGTTTTTTTCACATGTGATTTGTCCTGACAATCGAGAAAACTTTTCATTTCGAGGTAGTCACCGTGACCGGAGAATGCTTCCATTCGGGTAATGCGGGCTTTCACTACGTGCATTTCTCCAAAAATGGAAATTTCTTTTAATCCCGGTTCCTGAATGCGGGCACCGAGCGAAGTGGGAGAGCAGTAGCCCACCATCATGATTGTATTGCGCGGATTGGATATGTTGTTGGCAATGTGGTGCTTCACCCGTCCGGCTTCGGCCATTCCCGATGCCGAAATGATGATACAGGGCTCTTTCAGGTCGTTCAGTTCTTTTGATTGTTCCACTTTTTTGATATAAATCAGGTTGTTGAAGCTGAACGGATCGTGGTCACCTTCCTTTATTTCGCGTTTTACATCTTCGTTCATCAGATCCAGGTGCATACGGAATATGTCGGTGGCATTGACGGCCAGCGGACTGTCCACGTACACTTTCACCCTGGGCAGCAATCCGTCGTTGAAGAACTTGTTGAGCACGAAAACCACTTCCTGCGTGCGTCCGATGGCAAAGGATGGAATGATTAGTTTCCCTTTATTAACAACGCAGGTGTCGGTAATTATTTTCAGAAAATCCTCTTCTGTTTGTTTTTCGGTATCGTGAAGGCGGTTGCCATACGTGGACTCGGTGATGAGGTAATCGCACTGCGGGAAAGCTTCCGGACCTTTAATTATCCGGTTGTGCGGCCGTCCAATGTCACCGGTGTAAGCCAGATGAATTTTCTTGCCGTTTTCGTTGATTTCGAGATTGACAACTCCACCACCTAACATGTGCCCTGTGTTGGTGAATTTCACATTGATTTTATCATTGATGTAAAAGCGGCGATTGTAATCCACAGCAATAAATAGTTTCAGTGCCTCTTCAGCATCTTTAGCTTCATAGATTGGATTTACGGGAGGCAGATTTTGTCTAGCCCGTTTCTTGTTAAACCATTCGGTATCAGCTTCCTGAATATGTCCGCTGTCGGGGAGCATGATGGAGCAGAGGTTACGGGTGGCAGTGGTGCAAATCACCGAACCACGAAAACCAAGCTTGTAGAAGTAGGGGATAAGTCCCGAGTGATCGATATGAGCGTGTGAGAGAATGATATGATCCAACTCAGCCGGGTTCACTCCGGTACGGCGGTTCAGTTCGTCGGTTTCAAGACCTTTTCCCTGAAACATGCCGCAATCCAGCAGTATTTTTTTACCTTCGATGGTGGTAATCAGCGTTTTGCTGCCGGTTACTTCACGGGCGGCGCCAATAAATGTTACTTTCATATTTTTGGTATTTTGTTAATTAATTTCGACTACTACAAAAATAGAGTTTTTAATCGGTAATTAACAACCCGATGCTTAATTATCTTATTTTTCCTACGTAAATATTTTACTTAAGAAATTTTAATTCTATCTTTATAATCCGTAACAAAGTAGAAATCAAAGCAGTTTGTATCAAGGCAGGTAAAGGTTCAAAACAATTTATAGGATTTTATCAACTTTAATAGAAGAGCTGTATTTTGTTCTGCAGTTTGATTTTTAAATTTAATAATTAGTTCCGAATACCTATTTCGTAAACATATTCAGATAACGCACTTCAACTCCCCCTTTAGGGGGTTGGGGGGCTTATTTTAAACCAACAAAACACAAATTACATGAACACAAATCACGTCCGGGTAAGCCTCGAGATTGATCTGGAAGAAAAAATTTATCAGATGCTGGAGGGGAAAATGATAGAAAAAATCATTGCCGAAGCCAACTACGAACCCGAAGAAAATATCTGGAAAAGTATATTAGAAGGTCATAGTTTTAAAGTGACCAAGGAAATGGCTCCCAAGCTTTACGATCTTTTTCAGGATGTGAAAGAAAAACTTGTTTACAAAAAACCGATTGATTTCTACATTACCAATTCAGCCGAACTCAATGCCTTTGCACTTACCCGTACCGAAAGGGGAGAGGCGGATATTATCAACATCAACTCCGGACTGATAAGTATGTTCGATGACGAAGAGCTGCGTTTTGTTATTGGTCATGAAATCGGTCATCTGATAA
>CALMZF010000206.1 GCA_937870645.1 uncultured Paludibacter sp.
CCTGATTTTGTGGATTTACAGTTGACAATTACAAAATACTGGCAAGATGAATTTAAAAATCATATTTGCCAAGTAAAAGGATTGTATCTTAAAGACACTGTGGGATTTGAAATTGCGTTTCGGCCAGATTTGCAATTGGGAATGATAGATGGTGAAGTTGATAAAACAAGATTTTATCGAGAAGGCATCAATCTTTATTCAGTTGGAGAATTGAGTGATAATTTCGTTAAAGCGTTGATTGGATTATATAAGACAGATAACATACCTTTGAAAATGACTGATAAAGTAGAATCAACGACTTTCGTACTCGGTGGACAACCAGAAAATTTTGACTCAGACTATATCAAAACCAAGATTTTCTTTGATGATACAGATGAAAAAGGATTTTATTCCGAATGGTATGTAAATGTTGACTTAAAAAACAAAATATTGGAGCTTAGAGAAAAAGATTCAGAGTATAGAAAGAACATTATTAACGCATTGACAATTAAATAAAAACACGGTGCCCAATAAATAGGAATATGAGCGGTCTGCAATTCCGATAAGTATCGGAACCGGCGAATATTACCGGTTGAACTATATTTCGACTGGCTCAATACAGCACATCCCGGATTCCTCCTATGTACTTATCGGCATTTTTCTTTAGGATTCAGAGGAAAATTGAGTGATTGAGATCATGGTGTTTCTGAATCTGGGGATAATACTGTTATGCTGTATTTCAGGAATAGTGCTGTAAATGAATGATTTTGACACTTTTTGGTGGCCACAAGGCATATTTTCCCCAGCCCGGAGTATGAATCGGAAATTAAAGGGTATAGCAGTTACCTGATTATTGGCTGCACGACAGGCGTCATACAGGCAGCAAGAACTATATCCGGGCTTATTTACGGAACTCGGGAACCAGCCCCGGAATGCAAAGAGAAAGCCACAATGGGATCACCCCTGAGGCTGAATATCGAAGTCCGGTGTTGGGACGGACTAACCTGTAGTAGCGAAGAAGTTTCTGTGTTTGAAATGGAGCGAATGGGTCAGCATTTTTCAGGTGTAATTTGCCGACTCTTAGGAAGATGAGGTTATATTTGCACCTTGTAATCAGAAGAGCCGTATAAAAGGAGACTTTCACGTACGGTTCTGTGAGAGGCTTGGGGTGAAATTCCGCTTGCCTGCTGACGCATCAGCCGTTGTGCGTCATGTTGAAAAACCTGCGTTTGCAATAAATAATAAATAATGAAAAAAGAAATAATGAAAAAAGAAATTGAAAGTCTGATTCCACATAGATATCCATTCCTTTTTGTAGATGAGATACTGTGCGCAAATAACGATTCAGTGATCGGTTTAAAAACCTTTAATAAAGAGGATGACAAGATGCTTACGGGTAGTTTTCCTGATTATGAATATATTCCAGGAATGATTATTATTGAATCAATGGCACAATGTGGTGGAGCAGGAATTAAAAAAGCTAAATTAGCAGATGGCTTTTTTGGGCTTGCTGCCATGAATGATGTTCAGTTCTTTAAAGGCGTGACCTATGGCGATCAAATTCGTTATGAGATAAAGAATATCAGGGTAAGCAATAGAATTATTAAACAATCTGGGATAGCCTATTTTGAAGGGGAGCCAATTGCTCAGGCTACCTGGACTTGTGGTAGAATAGATTAAAAAAACATGGATACACAATTATCAGGAATATGAGCGCTCTGCAATTCCGACAAGTATCGGAACCGGCAAATATTTCCGATTGAATTATATTTCGTCTGGCTCAATACAACGCATCCCGGATTCCGGCTATGTACTTACCGGCAGTTTTCGTCAGGATTCAGAGGAATATTCTGCTATGGAGATTATGGAATTCTGTAATTTGGGATTAAACTATTATGCTGTATTTCATGAATAGTGCTGCAAATGAATGATTTTGTCATTTTTCAATAGCCAGATTGCATAGCTTACCCAGCTCCCGCATAAAACTGCGGGTTTTCAGAAAGGCTTCAATCAATTGCAGGCCTTTGTCCAT
>CALMZF010000207.1 GCA_937870645.1 uncultured Paludibacter sp.
ACAAGCACAATGCTGTGCCAAAGTTTCGAAATTCGTAGCCGGCTGCCACGACTAACCCCTAGCCCCTAAAGGGGTATAAGATACTCCTTTAGGGGCTTTTTTGTAATAGTTTAATCGAAAATGTACTTCATGTCTTTGAAAAAGAAATAATAAGTAGAATAACGTAAAATTCATTTAAGTGAGCACAATCCAAAATTCTCCTTTAGAGCCTGTCCCGATTAATCGGGAGGTTAGGGGTCATTCCAAACACAATATAATTGTTCCGATAAAAGACAGTGAAGATTTTTTCAATGTCAATCCGCTTCACGGAAGTGCCGATATCATATCGGCATCTGAGCTTGACATGCTTCAAAATCAGCACGATACGGATGGTGTTTTTGCCGAAAGAAAATACCTGATTGATGAAGCTGAGGAAAATAAGGCTTTCAAAATGGCTTATCTGGATTTTCTGGACACCAGGGATGAAGATGAAATTCAGCTGTTTTTTGTACCGAACTATTCCTGCAATTTTGCCTGTTCATACTGTTATCAGGAGGGTTACAGCCCTGCCGAAAGCAAACTGACCACCGAAGTGGTGGATGCATTTTTCGATTACATCAGTCGCGAATTTGCCGGACGAAAGAAATATATCACCGTTTTTGGCGGTGAGCCGTTGATCCCGGGTGAAAATCAGCGAAAAATCATTGAATATCTGTTGAACAAAAGCAACGAAGCCGGATTGGATGTGGCCTTCGTTACCAACGGATACACTCTGGCCTCCTACGTGGAACTGCTGAAAACGGCTTCTATCCGCGAAGTGCAGGTAACACTCGACGGCACCAAAGATATACACGACAAGCGCCGGTACATGAAAGGCGGCCAGTCCACCTTCGACAAAATCATCGAAGGAATTGACCGCTGCCTTCAAAGCGATATCTCCATCAACCTGCGCATGGTGGCTGATAAGGAAAATCTGGGCAATCTGCCCGAACTGGCACGTTTTGCCATCAAAAAAGGATGGACAAAATCACCGCTGTTCAAAACACAGATTGGCCGTAATTACGAACTTCACGTTTGCAACAGTTCGCCCGATAAACTATTTACCAGAGCCGAACTCTACAACCGGATATATGAACTGATGAAAGTTCACCCCGAAATTATTGAATTTTACAAACCGGGATTTTCCATAGCCAAATACATTGCCGAAAACGAAGAATTGCCTTCGCCGCTATTCGACAGCTGCCCCGCCTGCAAAACTGAATGGGCTTTTGACTTTATGGGAACAATTTATTCCTGTACCGCAACTGTGGGAAAACAGGGCGAAGAACTGGGCACCTTCTACCCCACTGTTACCCGAAATGAAGAGGTTATAAGCCAGTGGCAGGACCGGGACATCACCACCATAGAAAAATGCAAAACCTGCGACGTGGCTCTGGCTTGCGGTGGAGGATGCGCTTCGGTGGCAAAAAATAAAAACGGTTCGATAAATTCGCCTGATTGTCGGCCGGTAAAAGAATTGCTAAGTCTGGGAGCAAAAGCATATTTGGCCCCCTAAATCCCCCGAAGGGGGACTTTTTTACTATCTACTATTATCAAACACAGAATAAACAATTTTTAATATATGAACAAATGAACATATATAAAATTCGTTTGTTTAATAAATAAAA
>CALMZF010000208.1 GCA_937870645.1 uncultured Paludibacter sp.
GCATAAATTTCGGGCAGCACCAGCAATTCGTCCTTATCTTTATACGTGATGTTTTTTTCTTTGGCATAAGCTTCCAGAGCGGGAATGGAAGGAGCAATGATTGCAGTCACATAGTTGCGTTCATCGCCAATGACAGCAACCTGCTCAATGAATTTATCGGTCCCGAGGCGGGTTTCAATTTCCTGCGGGGCAATGTATTTGCCGTTCGAAGTCTTGAATAAATCTTTTAGCCGTTCGGTCAGAATAATCATGTTGTTTTCGATGGTTCCCGCATCACCTGTTTTGAACCATCCATCTTCGGTAAAGGCTTTTTTATTGGCTTCGGGGTTGTTGTAATATCCCGGAGTAATGGTTTTGCCTTTAAGCAGTATTTCATTTTCTGCCGCTGTTTTTACCTGTACATCGGGCATGATAGAACCTACGGTGCCTATCTGATATTGTTCATCATAACAGGTAACGGTGGCTGTACTTTCAGTCAGACCGTAGCCGTAAGTGATTGGTACTCCTATGCTGCGGAAAAACAGGGCAATATCATCCGAAAGTCTTGCGCCGGCTACGGGCAGAATGTTGGCATTTTCAAGTCCGAGTTTTGTTTTCACTTTCGAAAAAACAAGTTTGTCGGCTATCCTGTAACTCAGGCTAAGAAATATATCCGGTTTTTTACCGATCCGTAAGCGATCTACATTGTGTCTTTTACCCGTAGCAATAGCCCAGGTAACAACACCTAACATGAGGGGCGAATAGTCGTTGAGTACTTCCTGAACTCCGATATATACTTTTTCCCAAAAACGCGGAACGGCGCACATCAGCGTGGGCCGAACATCGCGGATGGTTTGCTGTATCTCTGCCGGACGGTGGTTGATGTAATTGGTGGCTCCTGTGAAAAGCAGGAAGTAACACCAAGTCCGCTCAAAAACATGTGTAAGCGGAAGAAATGCTAATGAAATATCCTGATCGTTCATTGATTTCAGCCGAATGGTATGAATGCGCATTCCTTCATTGAACATCTCGTGGATCATGATTACCCCTTTGGGGTTTCCTGTGGTACCTGACGTGTACATAATGCAGGCAATGTCTTTTTCATCCAATTCGTCACGCAGTTTTTCCACCTCTGCTTCTTTTGTCGATTTTTGGCCGATAGCCAGAAAGTCTGCGTAGTACATGGATTTTTCCGGAACAGAAAATTTCACTGCCTTATCGAATACTATCAGTTTTTTCAGGGTTTTAGAAGTTTTGATTACTTCGGCAGCCACATCGTACTGATTCTGTTCGCCTACAAACATATATTCTATTTCGGCATCATTCACAATGAATTCGACCTGCTGAACAGTTGATGTGGGGTAAATGGGAATCATTGCAGCCCGCAGGGAGTACAAAGCAAAGTCAACAATCAGATTTTCGGATTTATTTTGAGAAAACTGGGCAACACGTTGCTGATTTTTCACGCCCATTTCCAGCAAACTCTTAGCTGCAGTGTCCACCAGTCTGCTCATCTCGTTCCAGCTGATAGCTGTCCAGGGGTCGGTAAGTTCATCTCTATCGTACAAGACTGTTTTTTCACCGTATTTCTGTGCTTGTGTGCCAATCAGGCGTGAAAAATGTTTTGGATTCATAAGTTTTTGTTTTATGTGTGTCTGATTTTGTGTTGAGATTTGAGAAATGGTATCTTAGTCCTGAAAAAACAGAGAACTTTAGAGGTTTAACACTTAGAATGCTATTAATGTTCTAATTAATATTCACTGTTGTCTGATAAAAATATTTAGTTCCTTCGCTTCGCTCTGGATGACACGGAATTATGGCGTTTTAGAGAAGGATGGGGTTGTTTGGCGGCTTCGCCGCCAAACAACCCCATCCATAAAGATAAAATACTGACTGTCATTTCGAACGAAGTGAGAAATCTAATATAAATCAAGAATTTAGAATTTTACCTGACAACAGTGATTAATATTCTTTTATCGACAGGTTGTTACTTTTTCTGAGCATTGGCTTTTTCAGCAATTTCGGTTATGAAATCCGGATTGGCGTTGATTATCTTCAGTGCTTGTGCTGCTGCATTCTGCTGCGATTCTTTCTTGTTAGCTCCCATTCCTTCGCTTATGTTAATTCCTTCTATTAGTAGCCGGGTGTGGAAAGTGTGCTGATTGTCGGCGTTGACGGTTTCAGTCTGCAATCTGAATTCCGTTTCCAGCCGGTTTTTTTGTGCCCATTCCAGCAATCCTGATTTGTAATTTTCATTCTCCTCGGCAGTCTGCATCAGTAAATCCAAGGTTGCAAAAAGTCTCCCTTTAATGAATTCGGCACATTTCGGATAGCCATAATCGAGGTATATGGCTCCTATCAGCGCTTCGAGTGCATTGCCGTAGATATTATTGCTTTTATCGGGTGTGAGATGCGGGATAGTAATCAGTAACCGGTCAAGTCCAATCTGCATGCATAGATCATTCAATGTGTCACGTTTCACAATGTTGGAGCGGGCATTAGTCAGAAATCCTTCCTGTTCGTCGGGGTATCGGTGGTAAAGAATGTCTGATATAATTGAATTCAGCACGGCATCACCCAAAAATTCCAATCGTTCATTATTGAGAAGTTTTCCATCTGTTCCCTGAATGGAAATGGATTTGTGGCGAACGGCCAGCAGATAATAGTCGATATTGCGGGGATAAAATCCCAGCACTCTGAAAAAAGACAGGAAAGGCTCTTTCCGTTTTTTGGAAAAGAGCCTTTGGGTGTTTAAGAAGTTTAATTTCAACTTAGTTATCATATCTTTTGAATATAACACTTGCGTTATGACCGCCAAATCCGAATGTATTTGACAGTGCTGCATTTACAGTTCGCTGTTGCGCTTTGTTGAAAGTGAAATTCAGTTTATAATCAATTTCAGGGTCTTCGTCTCCTTCGTGGAAGTTGATAGTAGGAGGAACTACATTATTCAGAATTGCGAATATGGAGATAATTCCTTCCACTGCACCGGCAGCACCGAGCAGGTGGCCTGTCATTGATTTTGTGGAACTGATATTCAGTTTGTACGCATGTTCACCAAATACTTCCTTGATAGCTTTGGACTCCGAAATATCGCCTACCGGTGTGGAAGTGCCATGAACATTGATATAATCAAGCTCTTCGGGTTTCATTCCGGCTTCGGCCAGTGCTCTTTTCATCACCAGTATAGCTCCCAGTCCTTCGGGATGGGTGGCAGTGAGGTGATAGGCATCGGCTGATAAGCCTGTTCCGGCTATTTCGCACAGAATGTTAGCACCGCGTGCTTTGGCATGTTCCAGCTCTTCGAGCATGATACAGCCGGCTCCTTCGCCCATCACAAATCCGTCGCGGCTCAGACTGAAAGGTCTGGAAGCTCCTTCGGGATCATCATTGCGGGTAGATAAAGCGGTGAGTGCATTGAAACCGCCTACTCCGGCCGGTGTAATGGCTGCTTCAGCGCCTCCGGCAAATATCAGATTGGCTTTACCCAACCGGATGAGGTTGAAAGCATCAATAAGGGCATTGTTGGACGAAGCACACGCCGATGCGGTCGAAAAATTCGGTCCGTGAAATCCGTACTGGATAGAAATTTGTCCGGCAGCAATATCCGAAATCATTTTCGGAATAAAGAAAGGATTAAACTTGGGACCTTGTTCCTGATTGGCATAATAGTAACCTACTTCCTGTTCGAACGTGCTGATACCACCGATACCGGCTGCAAAAACCACACCCACTTCGTCTTTATCAATCGCTTCCAGGTCAATGCCACTGTTTTCGATGGCTTCGGCGGTAGCGGCTAAGGCGTACTGGGTGTAAAGATCCATTTTTCGCGCTTCCTTGCGGTCGAAATATTTCAGGGGATCAAAACCTTTTACCTCACAGGCAAATTTGGTTTTGTGTTTTGAAGTATCAAAATAAGTAATAGGAGCAGCACCGCTTTTGCCTGATAAGACGTTCTGCCACGTTTCCGCAGCAGTCAGTCCTAAAGGCGTAACGGCACCGACACCAGTTACTACAACTCTTTTTAATTCCATAAAATGTTACTTTTAGGAATTGATTTATTTTTTCAAAGCTTCTACGTGAGCGATTGCATCGCCAACTGTGGTGATTTTTTGAGCTTCTTCATCAGGAATAGAAACACCGAATTCTTTTTCGAATTCCATGATTAATTCTACTGTGTCCAAAGAATCGGCACCAAGATCATTTGTAAAACTGGCTGTTTCTACTACATCTGCTTCGTCAACACCCAATTTGTCTACAATAATAGCTTTTACTTTTTCTGCAACTTCTGACATAATTTTTCTTTTTAGTTATTAAATAAAATTTGTTTTATAAATTTGCGCCTGCAAAGTAAAGCAAATTTCATTAAACCACCGCACATTTTTTCTTAAAAATGCACGTTTTTGCACATTTTTAAGTGAAATGAGCAAAAAACTCATCCGGATATGACAAAAAACATAGCAATTTTCGCTTCGGGTTCAGGCTCTAATGCCGAAAATATCATCCGTTATTTTGCCGGTTCTAAGGTGTTGAATTTTCCGGTCATTCTCTCCAATAAGCCCGATGCCTTTATCCACGAACGTGCCAAAACACTGAATATCCCATCGCTTACTTTTTCGAAACAGGATTTTGAAAGTGGTGAAAAAATACTTGAAGTGCTTGAGACCTATCAGATTGACGCCATCGTGCTGGCGGGCTTTTTGCTTAAAGTGCCGGCTATAATACTGAAATCTTATCCCGGTAAAATCATTAATATTCATCCCGCGCTGCTTCCCCGGCACGGAGGCAAAGGAATGTACGGGGAACGGGTACACAAAGCGGTAAAAGAACAGGGCGATACCGAAAGTGGTATTACCATCCATTATGTCAATGAAAATTACGATGAAGGAAATGTGATTTTTCAGGCCGTATGTCCGGTTTTGCCCACCGATACCTGCGAGGATATAGCCGCCAAAGTGCATGCACTGGAATATGAACATTTCCCCCGGGTGATTGAGCAGATTTGGGGATAGCCTGTTTTTGTCGTATCTTTGCTCCCTGAATGTACTAATTTTCGTTTTGCTAAAAAAGTAGAAACGCTGTAGGCAAAGCGAGCAAAAATCAAAAAAAATGTCATTACAATGCGGTATAGTTGGCCTTCCCAATGTCGGGAAATCAACCCTTTTCAATTGTCTATCCAATGCCAAGGCACAGGCGGCGAATTTTCCCTTTTGCACCATTGAACCGAATGTGGGCGTAATCACTGTGCCAGACGAACGCCTCAATAAACTGGCAGAACTGGTAAATCCCAAAAAAATCATTCCCACCACGGTAGAAATAGTGGACATTGCCGGTCTGGTGAAAGGTGCAAGTAAAGGCGAAGGGCTGGGAAATAAATTTCTGGCCAATATCCGCGAAACGGACGCAATCCTGCATGTGCTCCGCTGCTTCGACGATGAAAACGTGACGCACGTCGATGGTTCGGTGGATCCGGTACGCGACAAGGAAATTATTGATGCCGAACTGATGATAAAAGACCTCGAAACCATCGAAGCCCGCATCAACAAAGTGGAAAAGCAAGCCAAAACAGGGGGAGATAAAGATGCCCTGCGGGCTTTTCATATTTTTACTCAGATACGTGATGCCCTGATGAAAGGCAATTCGGCACGAACAGTAACTTTCGACAATAAAGACGATGCTAAACTGGCCAAAGACTTATACCTGCTGACGGCAAAACCGGTAATGTATGTGTGCAATGTGGATGAAGCCAGTGCGGTGAATGGAAATAAATACGTTGATGCCCTGCGCGAAGCTACAAAAAACGAAAATGCTGAAATTCTCATTGTCGCTGCAAAGATTGAATCGGAAATTGCCGAATTTGAAACCTATGAAGAGCGGCAAATGTTTCTGGAAGAAATCGGACTGGAGGAATCGGGAGTAAACCGCCTGATTAAAGCTGCCTACCATCTGCTTCAGCTGGAAACATTCCTCACTGCCGGTCCGGATGAAGTTCGTGCCTGGACGTATCACAAAGGTTGGAAAGCACCTCAATGTGCCGGTGTCATCCACACCGACTTTGAGAAAGGTTTTATCCGTGCCGAAGTGATTAAATACAGTGATTTTATTGCGCTGAAATCGGAAGCAGCCTGCAAGGAAGCAGGTAAAATGAATGTGGAAGGCAAGGAATATGTCGTTCAGGATGGCGATATCATGCATTTCAGATTTAATGTGTAAAAGTAAGAAGCCCCACCAAACCTCAAAAAGTAAGAAGCCCCACCAAACCTCCTAAGGAAAAGCCCCACCAAACCTCCCCCAAGGGGAGGCTTTAAGAGGGATACGATTAATGGAATTTGGTTTAATACAAGCAGTTTTCGAAGTTTTAATGGTTAGTTTTTTTTATAATAATTTTCCTTTATGCTTGTAATCAGACCTGTGGAACCCTCCGACAATGAAATGCTTGCTGCGATCATTCGTCAGTGTTTTCACGATTTCAAAGCACCCACTGCCGGTACAGTGTATGAAGATCCCACTACCGATAGGTTGTATGATTTGTTCCACCGAAAGAATTCTGTTCTTTGGGTGGCTGAAAGTGAGGGCGTAGTGGTCGGCTGTTGCGGACTGTATCCCGATGCTGTTCTACCGGATGATACGGTGGAACTTGTCAAGTTTTATATTGCATCGTCAGCCCGTGGGAAAGGAATTGGAAAAGCTCTGATGGAAAAATGCATTGCTTCTGCCAGGGAGTTTGGTTTCCGGAAAATCTATATCGAAAGTCTTCCGGAGTTTCACGTTGCCGTTTCACTTTACCTGAAATATGGATTTCAATACATTGACAATGCACTAGGTTGCTCCACACATCCGGGATGTAATGTCTGGATGGTAAAAGAGATATAATGAAAACAGGCACCACAGAGTTTTTCTGTGATGCCTGTTTGGATTTTTTATTGACTTGTTTATATTCCCATTTTTTTCCGAATATCCTTTGGCACGGCATCCTTATGAACCAGAATATTGATGGTTTTGCTCATCACGAAAGGTTTGCTTACATACCAAATGCCTTTGTACTTGTTGTCGGTTCCCCACGAATTTTTCACCATATAATATTGTGCACCGTTTTGATCTTTGGCTATGCCGTATATCTGCATGCCGTGGTCATCGGTGGTCTGGTAGTTGTCAAAACCTTTTTGACGGCTTTCCTGAGTTACTTTTTCTTCAATCATCGGACCTTTGATGTCGAACTTCATATCCTTTTGTTTTCCAATCCATTTTGCCTGATCGGTACCGGTAAGGTTCTCTGCTTTTGTTTCGGGAAGTATTCCAATGCCGTTTCGGGTAAATCCCCTTTCGCTTACATCGGCTCCCCAGGCAACGGTATAGCCATTATCAACAGCATAGTCGAAAATACGACCAAATTCATCGAGCGGAATATTATAAGACTCAGCCCAGCGCCAGTTGTCGGGTATTTCGATGGCGAATTTTGTGTAAAATGGATGATGGTTGAATGATGTAATTGAAACGTAGTCGTCCATGTTTAGTCCCAATGAATTTGCATAACTAACCGGAGTGTATTTCTTTCCGTTAACCGTAAATTCTGTCGGTAATTTTCCCAGATAGGCATTCAGAATTCCTTCGAAAGCCGGCTGCCAGGCGGTAGAAATTGATTTATTGGGATTTTTGAGCAACGCAGTCATAAATGCACCGGTAAGCGCATCCAGTTCACCGTGAACATGTTTGTTTTCACCGTAATTCAGTCCGTTCATCACCGAGTCGGGCACCATTCCGTAGGTTTTCCAGACATACACATCATCGTAAAACGACCCGCCGGGTGCAAAATTGCTGGTGCCGTTCATACGCAGGTATTTCCCGGCTTTGTCGGTGTAGGAGTGATGAACCACAAACATTTCGGATAAATCCACAGCTGGTTTTCCCAGTCGAAGCAATTCCGATTCGAAAAATGCCAGTCCCGAAAATGACCAGCAGGTGCTGGAGTTTGCCTGATTTTTTACCGAGGTGATTTTATTTTCTTTTACCACTGTGAAATTAAAAGTAGTATCGTTATAGTTTTGAGCTGCCAGTAATGCTGTCATACAAAGCATTACAGAATAAGTAAGTAGTCGTTTCATTATTGTATATGAATTTTAAAATACAATATCAGGCTTCTGTCACATATATTTATGCGTCAGAAGCCTGAAGGATTTTTTGAGTTGATTATTTTTTAGGGATATTGGCCAGTGTGTGAAGCAGAAAATCCCAGAATTTTTGTACTGTCGGGATGTTGACTTTTTCGGCCGGTGAGTGCGGGAACCGGATGGTCGGTCCGAAAGAAATCATGTCCATGTTCGGGTAGTGTGTGCCCAGAATACCACATTCCAGTCCGGCGTGAATAATCATGATACGCGGTGTTTTGCCAAAATTCTTTTCGTAGATATTGGTCATCTCTTTCAGAATAGGAGACGCCAGGTTTGGTTTCCATCCCGGGTAGCCACCCTTGAATTCTACTTTGGCGCCAGCCAGTGTAAAGGCGCTTTCCACCATCGAAGCCAGTTCCTCCTTGCGGCTTTCCACCGAGCTGCGTATCAGACAACAGGCGGTAATGCTGCTGCCGTCCGAACGAATGATGGCCAGGTTGTTGGATGTTTCCACTACATCGGGAAGTTCGGGGATAAAGCGGTAAACTCCGTTGGGGCAGGCTGTTACCGCATTGATAAGGTCGTCCTGAATTTCTTCGGGCATCAGACCTTTCACTCTGTCGGTTTTTTCGGCTGTAAACTTTATTCCATCTTCCACGCCTTCAAATTCAGTTTGGAAAAGTGTTTCGTATTCGGCAACCAGTTCCAGCAGATCATCTGCTCCATCAGCAGGTACGGTAACGGCCGAAAATGCTTCGCGCGGGATGGCGTTGCGGAGCGAACCTCCTTCAAAGCAGCAAAGCCGGGCATCGTATTCGGCCACAGCTACTTTCAGAAACCGGAAGAGCAACTTATTGGCATTCGCACGTTGCAGATGAATATCCACACCCGAATGTCCTCCTTTGAGACCTGTGAGCGACAATTTGAAAGCAACATCCCCTTCGGGAACTTCCACTTCCTTGTATTTGAATGTAATATCGGCATCAATACCGCCGGCGCAGCCAACATACAATTCGCCTTCGTCTTCAGAGTCGAGATTGATAAGGATATCTCCTTTCAGAAAATCGGGCTGCAGGCCAAATGCACCAAACATGCCGGTTTCTTCATCTACGGTAATAAACATTTCGACAGCCGGATGGGGAATGCCGGTTGACTGCATCACAGCCATTGCAGCTGCCACACCAATGCCGTTGTCGGCACCCAAAGTGGTCTCGTTAGCTGTCACCCATTCACCATCAATGCGTGTTTCAATCGGATCTTTTTCAAAATCATGACTTACATGACTGTTTTTCTGTGGTACCATATCCATGTGTGCCTGAAGTACCACCGCTTTGCGGTCTTCCATGCCCGGAGTGGCCGGTTTGCGTATCAACACATTACCTGTTTCGTCGCGCAGTGTTTCCAACCCGAGCGATTTGCCGAAATCTTCGAGATATTGTCCAATCTGTTCTTTTTTTCCGGATGGACGTGGAATTTGTGTCAGCGCATAGAAATTCTCCCAAATGGCTTTGGGCTCTAAATTCCGAATGTCGTTTGAATTCATAGTTCTATAATTTTTAATATTGTTAGATGTTTTCAGTTTGGTTTTTGATACCTACAAATATCAACATTTATCCCGACAAATTTATGTTTTGTAAATTAAATTTATAATTATTGAAGTTTCTTTCAACTTTGTCTGATGCTGACATCCATTTTTCCCTTATTTATTTATGTATTTGATTGTTGGAAAAAAAATGATAATTTTGCACTATCAAAAGGAATTCAAAAATACATATCAAATAAACATATAAAACAGTATGAAACAAGCTTTCAGATTTATGTCCGCCGATGAAGCAGCAGCTTTTATCAACAACGGCGATATCGTTGGTTTTAGCGGATTTACCGCTGCGGGTTGCCCCAAAGATGTGCCTACGGCGATAGCCAAAAGAGCAACTGCATTTCACAATGAAGGGAAAGAATTCAAAATCGGCATGTACACCGGTGCATCTACCGGCGATTCGCTCGACGGTGCTCTTGCCCGTGCCAAAGCTGTGAGTTTCCGCACACCCTATCAGTCCAATAAAGATATGCGAAATGCCCTCAACAGCGGTGAAGTAGCTTACTACGACCTTCACTTGTCGGCACTGGCGCTGAGTTTGCGGTATGGATTTATTACACCTCCCAAATTTGCAATTCTTGAAATATGTGACCTTACCCCGGAGGGAGAAGTGGTGCTCACTGCCGGTGTTGGCATTTCGCCCACTATTGCCAATCTGGCTGAACACATAATTCTGGAGTGGAATCATTATCATCCAAAGGAATTGAATGGATTCCACGATATTTATGAAGCCTCCAATCCGCCGTCACGCCGCGAAATTCCGATATACAAACCATCCGACCGCATTGGAACGACTACATTGAAGCTGGACCCTAAAAAAATTCTGTGTGTGGTGGAAACCAATCAGATGGACGAAGTGGGCGGATTTACACCGGTAGATGACGTTACGGCACGTATTGGCGAGAATGTGGCTGCATTTCTTGCATCTGAATTAAAAAAGAATAGAATTCCGAAAGAGTTCTTACCGCTTCAGTCGGGTGTAGGCAATATAGCCAATGCTGTACTGGCTTCGCTGGGCGAAAATAAGGATATACCCGCTTTCGAAATGTACACCGAAGTGATTCAGGACTCCGTTATCGATCTGATGAAACAAGGCCGCGTGAAGTTTGCAAGTGGTTGTTCGCTCACTGTTTCGCCCGAAGTTCTGAAAGAGGTGTATGGAAATCTCGATTTCTTCCGCGATAAAATTGTGCTTCGTCCGCAGGAAATCTCCAATAGCCCCGAAATAGCACGTCGCTTAGGTCTGATTTCAATCAATACAGCGCTGGAAGCCGATATTTTCGGAAATGTAAACAGTACCCATGTACTTGGCAGCAAAATGATGAACGGAATTGGCGGATCGGGAGACTTTACCCGTAATGCCTATTTCTCCATTTTCACCACTCCATCTACTGCTAAAGGCGGAAAAATCAGCGCTATCGTACCTATGGTTTCGCACAATGACCACTCTGAACACTCCGTAAAAGTACTGATTACCGAACATGGTATTGCTGACCTGAGAGGAAAATCACCCATTCAGCGTGCTCACCTTATCATCGAAAACTGTGTTGATCCGGCTTACCGTCAGCTCATGTACGATTACCTCAAACTTGGCGAAAAGAATGGTCATACTCCCATCAATCTGGCAGCCGGATTTGGTATGCACCTGCAATTTGCCAAAAGTGGCAATATGCTCGATACCAAATGGGAAGATTATACCGAATAAGTTTCTTCTGAAATATTTACCAGCAAAAGAGACTTTTTCGGGTCTCTTTTGTTTTTAAAGTTAAAACCAACCAATTAAAAAAAAGATAAATATGAAATCAGACATAGATATAGCTCACGAAATAGAACTCGACCGGATAAAAAATGTAGCTCACAAGCTGGGGATAAACCGGGAATCGATTATTTCCTACGGTCCGTATATTGCAAAAATTCCTATCAGTCTGATTAATAAAAAGAAAATAAGGAAAAGCAAACTCATATTGGTAACAGCTATTACTCCTACCAAAGCAGGGATTGGAAAAACCACTGTATCCATCGGGCTTAGCCTTGGACTGAATAAAATCGGAAAAGTGGCGGCTGTCGCGCTGCGTGAGCCTTCGCTTGGTCCCTGTTTTGGGATGAAGGGCGGCGCTGCCGGAGGTGGATACGCTCAGGTGTTGCCTATGGAAAACATCAACCTGCATTTTACGGGCGATTTTCATGCCATCACGTCGGCTAACAATATGATTTCCGCGTTGCTCGACAATTATATGTACCATCATCAGGACCAGGCTGATGGAATCAAACAGGTTCTCTGGAAACGCGTACTGGATGTGAACGACCGCAGTCTGAGGAATGTGGTTACCGGATTGGGAGGCCTCACCAACGGTATTCCGGCCGAAACAGGATTTGACATTACTCCCGCTTCCGAAATAATGGCCATACTTTGTCTGGCTGAAAATGAAGACGATCTCAAACGCCGACTGGAAAAAATACTACTGGGATATACCTTTTCCGGAAAACCTGTTACGGTCAAAGACCTGGGCATTGCAGGTTCCATTGCCGTGCTGCTCAAGGATGCCATGCATCCCAACCTGGTACAGACCACCGAACACACTCCCGCCTTTGTACATGGCGGCCCGTTTGCCAATATAGCACATGGCTGCAACTCGGTAGTTGCCACCAAAATGGCAATGAATTTTTGCGAGTACGTAGTGACCGAAGCCGGTTTTGGCGCAGACCTGGGTGCTGAAAAATTTATAAACATCAAATGCCGGAAAGCAGGTATTCAGCCGGTGTTGTCGGTACTTGTGGTTACAACTCAGGCACTGAAAATGCACGGCGGCGTACCGGTAAAAGATATTAAACTGCCAAACAGGGAAGGCTTACAGAAAGGTTTTGAAAATATGGATAAACATATTCAGAATTTGCAGTCGTTTGGTCAGCAGGTACTTGTTTCATTCAACAAGTATGATTTTGATACCGAAGAAGAAATAGAATTGCTTGGTAATCATTGTAAAGAAATGAATGTAGGATTTGCGGTGAATGACGCTTTCGCTAAAGGCGGGGAAGGTGCTGTTGAACTGGCTCAGAAAGTGGTGGAAATGACAAGTGGAAAAAGCGATAAGACTTTACATTTTACCTATAAAGACACCGATACCATTCAGCGTAAAGTAGAAAAAATAGCCATGAAGATATATGGAGCCAGGAGGGTGATATTTTCCGAAAAAGCCCTGAAGATGATACCGAAAATACTGGAAATGGGTGGAGCTGAATATCCCGTTTGTATTGCCAAGACGCAGTACTCCTTTTCAGACGACGAACGATTGTACGGGGCAGCCAAAGATTTTGACTTCCATGTGAATGAACTGGTATTGAATAACGGAGCTGAATTTATTGTTGCCATTGCCGGAAGCATCATGCGTATGCCCGGTCTGCCCAAAGAACCCCAGGCTGCTAATATTGATTTGGTAAATGGTGAAATAGTTGGATTGAGTTAACAGCAACTCATCATGATATGAAATCCGGGGCTTTGATAGTTTCGGATTTTTTTATTGAAATAAAAAAAGGAAAACTGCTTTTTACAATTTCCCTTTTTCTTTATTGTGGATGCCCGACTTTAACAAAACGTCCCATTGTTATCGGGGTATGAACCTCGACGAGCCCCGAAGGAAATTTTTTATTGAAATAAAAAAAAAGGAAAACTGCTTTTTACAATTTTCCTTCTTCTATGTTGCGGAGGCCCGACTCGAACGGACGACCTTTGGGTTATGAGCCCAACGAGCTACCACTGCTCCACTCCGCGATCTGTTTTGTGACTGCAAAAGTAGTACAATTATTTATTACCACCAAATAATAACTGATATATTTTCCGCTCGAAGAGAAATCTATTTGGTATTTCAGCAATCAAAACGGCATAAAAAAGACAAATAAATCAGATTATATGCTGATTAACAAAGTTTAGAATCATGGAATTAGAATTTTTTGTGTCAATATTAAAAAAAATCGTATATTTGCAGCTCGTTTAAAAAACTGTATTAACAAACTAAATTAAAATAAAATTTTCCATGCAAAACAAAGGACTTGTAAGAATTCTTGGAATTGCACTTGCACTCGTATGTTTATTCTATTTGTCATTCAACCTGGTAACCGGAATCTACGAGAACAAAGCAGAAGAAAGATCTTTATCAGCTAAACAAGAGTTACAGAAATCACCGGTATTTGCTGCTCTGACAGCCAAAGAAAAAAGTGATCGGCTGAACGCTGTTGGCAGCAATGCCTATTATAATTATTTGGATTCGCTGGCCAAGAAAAAAGTGTATTTAGGGTATACCCTGAAAGAATGTCGCGAAAAAGGGGTGAATTTGGGTCTTGACCTGAAAGGTGGTATGAACGTAACGCTGGAAATATCTGTTCCGGATATCATTCGTGCACTTTCCAATTACAACACTTCCCCAACCTTTAATCAGGCGCTTAAACTGGCTTCAGAACGTCAGAAAACCAGTGGAAAACCATATCTCGAACTGTTCGTTCAGGCTTACAAGCAAATTGATCCTCAGGCAAAACTGGCTACCGTTTTCAGTACCTTTGACCTGAAAGACCGTATTTCATTGAGCTCTACCAACGAGGAAGTAATTAAAGTGTTGACCACAGAAATTGATGGCGCTATCAATAATTCCTTCAATGTGCTCCGCACGCGTATCGACCGTTTCGGTGTTGTACAGCCAAATATACAAAAGCTTGAAAATGCCGGACGTATTCTTATCGAACTTC
>CALMZF010000209.1 GCA_937870645.1 uncultured Paludibacter sp.
CTGAATGTGGAAGAAATTCAACCTTCTACGCGCAAATATCCGGGTATTATTTTCACTCCCGATCGGGAACCGGGAAATATGGTACTCGAAGTGGCCGGACTGGGCAAAGTGGCTGATGATGGCACAGTTTTGTTCCGCGACGTAAATTTCAACGTGGAAAAAAACGATAAAATTGCTTTCGTATCACGCGATCCACGCGCCATGACTGCATTTTTCGAAATCATTAACGACCACGACAAAGCGCATGAAGGAACCTATAACTGGGGTGTTACCATCACTACGGCCTATCTCCCACTCGATAATTCCAGTTTTTTCAATACAGATCTTAATTTAGTGGATTGGTTTGGTCAATTTTCCGACGATACCACCGAATTCTTTATCCGCGGATACCTGGGTAAAATGCTTTTCTCGGGCGAAGAAATTTATAAAAAAGCAAGTGTAATATCGGGAGGTGAAAAAATGCGGTGTATGATAGCCCGCATGATGCTAAAAAATGCCAATGTGATGATACTTGACTCTCCCGCCAACCACCTGGACCTTGAATCCATTCAGGCTTTCAACAATACCCTGATCAACTTCAAAGGCAATGTGCTCATGGCATCGCACGACCGGGAATTTGTGAGTACGGTCTGCAACCGCATCATTGAGCTTACACCCCACGGAATTATTGATAAACAAATGGATTTTGATGAATATCTGACATCGGATGATATCAAGGCAATCCGCGATAAAATGTACAGATAAGACACCGAATTCATCCTGATACTTAGGAAACGATTACTATGAAAGCACTGCGGATAATCTGCGGTGCTTTTTTCTAAACAGCTTTGTAATACATTTATCCAGAAAAAAAACTATATATTTGTATTTTGTATAAATATAAGACCTATGAAGGAGGACGACAAATCTAAATTTCTCAACCGCGAGATCAGCTGGCTCCATTTCAACAACCGGGTTTTACAGGAATCTGCCAATCCACAGGTGCCTCTGATAGAACGTTTGAGGTTTCTGGGCATTTTTTCCAACAACCTGGATGAATTCTTCAGGGTACGCGTGGCTACCCTGCAGCGCATGGCCGAAATGAATATGAAATCGGTTTCATTCAGGGAAAAACCTGAAACCATCCTGAAGAAAATTTCCAAAATAACGGCCAGCACACAAACTGAGATGGAGGGAATTTATCACGGGATAGTGGAGGAATTGAAAAAGGAACGAATTTTTCTGGTCAACGAACAGGAGCTGAACGAAACTCAGACGGCATTTGTAAAGGATTACTATGACAAACAGCTCGAAGATGCCATCACGCCCATCATGCTATCGGGCGACCGGACTTTTCCCGAAATGCGCGATGCAAAAATTTATCTTTTTGTCAGACTAAAAAGAAATACCAATCATTCAGAAAAAAAATATGCACTGATTGAAATTCCCGGCGCGGAGTATTCACGCTTTCTGGAACTGCCCGAAAGCAACGGAAATAAATACATCATGATGATTGATGATGTGATCCGGTTGTGTATGCCGCAGCTTTTCCAAAGTCTGCCTTATGATGTTTTTGAAACGTATACAGTGAAAATTACCCGCGATTCGGAGATGGAAATCGAATCGGAACTGGGCGAAGGCATTATGGAAAAAGTGGCAAAAGGAATTAAGAGCCGGCGGTTCGGACTACCGCTGCGGTTCGTGTACGACCAGCTTATGCCCGACGAAATGAGAAAATACCTGCTTAAGAAAATAGATTTCAAAAAAACGGGCACCATCATTCCCGGAGGAAGATACCACAACTTCAAGGACTTTATCAATTTTCCGGTATTGCGCGATAATCTGGTTTATGCCAAAACAGAACCCATTGAAAATCAACTTATCCGCCAGTCAACCTCCGTTCTGAAATCCATCGAAAAGCAGGATTTGTTTTTGCACTATCCTTATTATAGTTTTTCGCAGTACGTGCAATTGCTTCGCGAAGCTGCCATAGATCCGGACGTAAAAAGCATAAAAATTACTCTTTACCGCATGGCACACCGGTCAAAAGTAGCCAGAGCACTTATATTTGCGGCACGTAACGGCAAGCAGGTAACAGCCGTTGTAGAATTGCGCGCCCGTTTCGACGAAGAGCACAATATCCTGTGGTCCAGACAAATGGAGGAAGCCGGGGTGAAAATTGTTTTCGGAGTGGAAGGACTGAAAATTCATAGTAAACTCACCCTTATCAGCCTGAAAAACGGCAAAAAGGTTGCAGCCGTCAGCACCGGAAATTTTCACGAAGGCAATGCAGCCGTTTATACCGATTTCACACTCCTGACAGCCAAAAGCAGCATTACCGGTGAGGTGGAGCGGGTATTTGAATTCATCGGACAACCTTTCCAGAACCAGCATTTCAGTCACCTGCTGGTTTCGCCACAGGAAATGCGTAAGAAACTTACACAGCTGGTAAACAATGAAATAGCCAATGCAAAAAAAGGATTGCCGGCTTATATCCACTGCAAAATAAATCATGTTACCGATTACAAATTTATCGACAAACTATACGATGCCGCTGCAGCCGGTGTAGAAATTAAAATGGTGATACGCGGCATGTGTTCCATGGTGAGTTCTCAACCAAAACTGAAAGGAAACCTGCAGGTAGTGGGCATTGTGGATAAATTTCTGGAACATTCGCGCATACTGATTTTCTGCAATAACGGATTAGAGAAATACTACATTTGTTCGGCCGACTGGATGACCCGCAACCTTGACCAGCGCATAGAAGTGTCGGTACCTGTGTACGATAAGGAAATTCAACAGGAACTGAAAACCATTGTGGAATATGCCCTGAAGGACAATGTGAAGGCCCGTATCGTCGATGGGAAAGGTGATAATATCCTGAATGAAAACGATGAGGCGCCGTTTCGCTCACAACAGGAACTGATAAAGCATTACCGGAATTTGGAGGAAAACAGAAAACCGGTAGAGTAACACGTTGAATTATTCGGTTTAGTGATAGAAAAAACCCCGGTCAAATCTGCCGGGGTTAGTTATTTTTATTTCCCAAACCATCCTCTTTTCTTTGTTTTGAGATCATCGGGCATAAAATCGGCCGATAGCGGTGTCCAGGGATTTCCGGACATGATCATGCGGTAAATCACGCCCCAGTCGGGCACTCCGCCCAGATTGCGATCGTCAATGAATAATTCTGCCGAAAGTTTTCGTGCCTGACTATCCACCCGTTCCGATTCGGGATAATTGCTGTTGACAGCATAAAAGGTCAGTCCGCGCTCCCGGCAATAATCCACCGCTTCGGCCAGCAAATCTCCTTCACGCACGGTCCAGAGTATCAGTTGATGCATTCCTTCACTTTGCAAACGCTTGAGTGTATCAATGGCAAATGGAATTTCTTTTCCTATTTTGGGGTATTCATGAGTGACGATGGTTCCGTCAAAATCCACAGCAATAATCATAGATCAATTACACGTTTAGGTTTAATAAAAAATAAATCAGTTGTTCTCAGACTGCATGTCATCCTCCTCTTCGTCGAGGCGCAGTTCGGCTATCATTTTATTCACCGTAGGTTTGGTAAAATAAAGAGCAATAGCTGCAATGGCAGCACAGAAAATCATGGATTTGGAATGCATAAAATAAACAAGTACAATACCTGCTATCAGACCGATACCGATAATCCAGAGACGAATTTTTGATCCTTTTTCATATTCGGTTAATTTGACGTACTGGTCTTTTATCTGCTGCCATTTTTTTGTTTTACGGTGAAAACTCCACAAGGCGTAAGGTATTGACACGAGCAAATACAGAATATATATCGATGAAATAATTATTCCTGTTTGACTTTTTTCTTCGATATACACTTCGCCGGTATTGGTGAATGTAAGAAAAAATATGATGACAGCAACCACTACGGTAGTCATATAAAGTAAATAATACACCAGATTGATGTTTTTGATGGTACGTTCCATACTATTGATTATTAATTTATTACGTTTATTTATTTGAATGAATTGGTAAATTCCACCCTGTTGACAATGGAGCGCCCCAGTGTAACCTCATCGGCGTATTCGAGTTCGTCACCAATGGCAATTCCGCGGGCAATGGTCGTTATTTTTACATTTGTCGGCGATAACTTTCTGAAAATATAAAAGTTGGTGGTATCACCTTCCATCGTTGTGCTCAATGCCAGAATAACTTCTTTAATTTCCTCATCCGGTACACGTTTAACAAGACTTTCTATTTCCAGATCACCGGGTCCAACTCCATCCATGGGCGAAATAATGCCGCCCAGCACATGATACAAACCACGATATTGCTGTGTGTTTTCGATGGTCATCACGTCCTTGATATTCTCCACCACACAAATGGTGTGATGATCACGCCCCGGATTGCTGCAAATATGACACACTTCGGTGTCGGATATATTGTGACAAACTTTGCAATACACAATTTCCCGGCGCAAACTGATAAATGCATTGCCAAAAGCATCCACCTCAGCTTCGGATTGTTTGAGCAGATGTAGAACAAGCCTCAGAGCGGTTTTACGACCTATTCCGGGCAGTTTGGCAAACTCGTTGACTGCATTTTCGAGCAGCGTGGATGAATATTGTTGGTTCATTTATTAGCTGAGAAATTATGTGCAAATTTAGCAAAAAAATTACATCTTCACTAATTTTGCTCAAAGGCAGATGGGTGTTTTTTTTAATCATTCAAATTCACTAACAATAAAAATATGCAAACCTGTTTATATCTTGATTGATATATCATTTTTTTACATTGTTGTCTGGTAAAATATTTAGATCCATCGCTTCGCTCTGGATGACAGGAAATTATGGTGTTTTAGGTAAGGAGGGGTTGGCTCCGTGAGGACGGAGCCAACCCCCTCCTTAAAGATAAAATACTGACTGTCATTTCGAACGTCCCGACAGTTCGGGATGAGAATTGAAAATCGGCGTAGCCAAATC
>CALMZF010000210.1 GCA_937870645.1 uncultured Paludibacter sp.
GAAATTGAAGAAAAAATCAAGTTAAAACAAAAACGCCACAAAAAATGTGGCGTTTTTATAGTCCCACTTCAGGGGATTTAGGGGGTGGTTATAAACCTGCAATCCTCTTAATTTCTTCCATAATCGCTTTGGCAAAATTATAAGCCTGTTCGGGTGTTCCGGCTTCGGAATAAATGCGGATAATCGGTTCTGTGTTCGATTTGCGAAGATGTACCCAGCCTGTAGGGAAGTCAATTTTCACTCCGTCGATATCGTTTACTTCATATTGTTTGTAGCTGCCTTTTATTACCGCCAGCACACCATCCACATCAATCTGCGGAGTGAGTTCTATTTTATTTTTGCTCATAAAATAGTTGGGATAGGTTTTGCGAAGCTCTGAAACGGTTTTTTTCTCCTTTGCCAAATGTGTTAAAAAGAGCGCAATTCCCACCAGTGCATCGCGACCGTAGTGGCTTGCCGGATAAATAACACCGCCGTTGCCTTCGCCGCCGAAAACGGCGTTGGTTTCTTTCATTTTGGTCACCACATTCACTTCGCCTACAGCAGATGCTTCGTAATTACAGTTGTATTTCTGAGTAACATCGCGCAGGGCACGGGTGGAACTCATGTTCGAAACCGTATTTCCGGGTGTGTGTCGTAAAATATAATCGGCAATTGCCACCAGTGTATATTCTTCGCCAAACATGCTTCCATCTTCACAGATTATTGCCAGACGATCCACGTCGGGATCAACTACAAAGCCTGCGTCGAATTTTCCGCTTTTCATTACGTTTGAAATCTCCGTAAGGTGCTCGGGTAGGGGTTCGGGATTGTGAGGAAAGTGTCCGTTCGGTTCACAGTAGAGTTTTTCCACCGTTTTCACTCCCAATGCATCGAGCAAAGCAGGAATAGCAATTCCGCCCACCGAATTAACGCAATCAATGGCTACTTTGAAATCAGCCGCTTTTATGGCTTCCACGTCAACCAGATCAAGTGCCAGTACGCTTTCGATGTGTTTTTGAGTATAATTGTCATTTACGGTGAGTTTTCCGATTTGATCCACTTCAGAGAATGTAAAATCTTCGTTTTCAGCCAGTTTAAGAATAGTTTCACCTTCTTTGGCGTTCAGAAATTCTCCTTTTTCGTTCAGCAGTTTCAGGGCGTTCCATTGTTTGGGGTTGTGGCTGGCTGTAAGAATAATGCCGCCGGCTGCCTGTTCCATGGTTACAGCAAGTTCGGTAGTCGGTGTTGTAGCCAGTCCGATATCAACCACATTCATTCCCATTCCCAATAGCGTTCCTACAACCAGTTTATTCACCATTTCGCCCGAAATGCGGGCATCTCGGCCAACAACAATGGTGTTTGAAGCTGAATTCTTTGACGATAAAATAAATGCAGCATAAGCTGAAGTAAACTTCACAACGTCGAGAGGACTCAATCCTTCTCCGGCACGTCCGCCGATGGTTCCTCTGATACCTGAAATTGATTTGATAAGTGCCATACAGTATCTTTAAATGTTCTGTTAAAAAAATATATAAAAGAAAATGCCCCAGTCTTTAGAAAAGGGGCATATTTATCAGTGTTTTATTTTACAATTTTTATTTTCAAATCATACGCCACCGGTATGACCTGATCGGAATACGTACCGGTATTCAAACTGGCAGGCACAATCACTTTTGCTTCCGAGCCGGAATATCGCATTAGTCCTATTGCCTGATGAATTCCGACTACCGAAAAAGTGGAAGTTTCACCATAAGTTACAGTGAACGGGTCGGTGCTGGCTATTGTATTCCAGTTATTAGCTAACGTGTCGGCCGGACTGGTGAGCGTATACGGTCTGTAGCGGAGGGCTACTTTCGTACGACTGGCTACTTTAACCGATTTGTCGCCTTCAGTTACTATATGAAAATACAATCCCGAAGGCATAAGGTAATAGTCTTTTTCACCTTTCAGCGCATTAGCAGGGAGCGTATCGGTGGTTATTTTTATAACGTTAAAGCTGTTGCGTTGAATGTATGCCTGTATGGTGGCATCCTGTTCATCAAGCAACTCGGAATATGTCTTTTTATTTGAGCAGGAAATCGAAATCAGCAGTGATAATGTGATCAGAAATATTGAGGGAAATCTTTTCATTTTTTGTGGGAAGTCTGGCTTATTTTTAATAGAGAATATGTAATGCAAATATCCGATTTTATAGTGATATACAAAAGTTAAATTTTAGTAACAAGCAATTTTTAATTCACATGTAACTATATAGCTGGCATTTATATGATGCCGGTTACCTGCTATCAAGTGGATATCGGACCTTTATTTGAAAATATTAACTCCGTAGAAAAGCAGGGGTTTACTTCACTTAAAACTCTGCAACTCCTCCTTCAATGGGCCTGTGGGCTGGTAATTTCGCTCACAATCAAATACATAAGCGAAGTGTATGGTGGAATATTATCCTCTCCTTTCATTCCGTAGGCCAGATACCAGGGCACAATTAACCGTATAGTTTCACCTTTTCGCATAAGTCTAAGACCATCTTCCAGCCCGGTAGGAATTTCTTTTTTTCCAAACCGGACGGTTTTCTTTTCACTTAGCATTTCTGCTCCGTTCAGGTCGTACATTTTATAGCTGAAGGTGACAATGGAGTCGTTTATCAACGAATCGGAATTGGTGGCGTGAATTACACTATACCAAATGCCTGATTTTGATTTTATGTAGGGAATGGCTTGTTCGTCAACCATTGCCTGAATGGTACTGTCTTCCTTCAAAGCCAGCACTTTATTCATTTCAAGCATCGATTGGATGGCAGTATTCCCATTGGCAGTTTTATTGGATGGGAGCTGAGGCGAAGGTTTGGTACAGGAACTTAATCCAATACAGAAAATAATTATTACCGGAAATAAATGATTTAATGTCTTCATTATCTGATATTTGCTATACTGATAATGTCGGCAAAAACTCCGGCAGCAGTTACACTTGCCCCGGCACCGTAGCCTTTGATAATCATCGGAAATTCGTTGTATCGCTCGGTAGATATCAGTATAATGTTGTTGCTTCCCTGAAGATCGTAGAATGGGTGCAAACTATCTACTGCATGCAGCCCTACGCTGCATTTTCCTTTATCCAGCGTAGCTACAAATCGCCAACGCAATCCTTTTTTATCAAGTTCTTTTCGTTTTTCTTCAAAATCGGCATCCAGTTCGGGTATCAATTTCCAGAAATCATCCTGATTACCCTGAAAATAACGGTCGGGGATAAAGAGGTTTTTCTGCACATCCTCCTGATTGATTTTGTAGCCGGCTTCACGTGCCAGTATCACCAGTTTACGGATAACATCCTTGCCGCTCAGGTCAATGCGCGGATCGGGTTCGGAGTAGCGGGCATCTTTGGCCATGCGGATGGCTTTACTCAATGGAATTTCGCAACTCAGTGTATTGAATATAAAGTTCAGTGTTCCTGAAAGTACGGCTTCAATTTTGAGGATTGTATCACCGCTGTTGGTCAGGTTGTTGATCGTATTGATGATGGGTAATCCGGCTCCTACATTGGTTTCGAAGAGAAATTTGACACCCCGCTGACGCGATGTTTCTTTCAACAGCACATATTTTTCGTATTCAGACGATGCAGCAATTTTATTGGCAGTAACCACCGAAATATTATTTTCCAGTAATTTCTGATAGATATTTGCCACTTCGGCACTGGCTGTACAATCCACAAAAACCGAATTAAAGATGTTCATTTTCAATATTTCGTCGCATATCAACTGTGTATCAGCGTGCTGGCCTTCTTTTTTCAACCTTTCCACACAATTTTCCAGCGGAACTCCACTGCGTGAAAAAATCATTTTCTTTTCCGAAGCAATGCCCACAACATTAATTTTCAGGCCATTATAAACCATCAGATTTTTTTGTTGTTTCTTAATCTGGCTCAACAGGCTGCTGCCCACCGTACCCACACCGATAATAAACAAATTGAGAACCTGATATTCTGAAAGAAAGAATGAATCGTGGATAACATTTAACGCTTTACGCAGTACAGCTCTGTCAGTTACAAACGAAATGTTGGTTTCTGAAGCTCCCTGAGCACAGGCTACTACGTTAATACCATTTTTACCGAGTGTGCCGAAAAGTTTACCAGCAATACCCGGCGTGCGCTTCATATTATCACCGACAATAGCTATTGTTACCAGATCGTCTTCGGAGAATATCTGATTGATTTCTCCCTGAATGATTTCCTGCGCAAATTCTTTGCGAAGTACTTCTACTGCCAATTCACTATCGGCATTTCGCACACCGATGGAGGTTGTGTTTTCGGACGATGCCTGCGATACCAGAAACACACTGATACCATTTTTGGCAAGCACCCGGAAAATGCGGTAATTGACCCCGATAACGCCCACCATCCCCAGTCCCTGAATGGTGATGAGTGATGTGTCGTTGATGGAGGAAATTCCTTTAATGGCTTTTTGCTGACTTTTCTGTCGTGTGTCTTTGTCGCTCGAAATATATGTTCCGGTAGCTTCGGGATTGAAAGTGTTTTTGATTTCAACCGGAATGTTTTTGTGATAGACCGGAAAAATGGTGGGTGGATAAATCACCTTGGCACCAAAATTACAGAGTTCTGTTGCTTCGCTAAAGCTCAGTCTTTCAATAGTATATGTGTTGCTGATGATTTTTGGATCGGCAGTCATAAATCCGTCCACATCCGTCCAGATTTCGAGTTTTGTGGCATTAAGTGCCGATGCAAGGATGGCTGCTGTATAATCGGAGCCACCACGCCCCAAATTAGTAATATAACCGGTTTTGGCATCGGTGGAAATAAATCCGCCGCATACACAAACCCGGGGGGCATCGGTAAACGTTTCCAGTATAAGTTTATTGGTAGTGGGAAAATCGACGATGTGTTTGTCGAACTGATTGTTTGTTTTGATAAAATTACGGGCATCAAAGTGCACTGCATCCTGTATCAGA
>CALMZF010000211.1 GCA_937870645.1 uncultured Paludibacter sp.
CGCTCGGACTGGAAAGCCCCGCCTGTTTGCTGTCATCCCTGCAACTGGACAATTTCAGAAAAGGACTTCCGGTAACGGAAGAAACCGATGTAAAAGGCGAAAAAGGTGCTTATTTTGTTCATACGGAACTCACTCTTTCGCCCTCAGCGGAAAAAGAATGGCTCATTGCGGCCAATGTGAACCAAAACCATGCCTCTATCATCCGTCTCGCCGAACAAATAAAACACACACAAAATCCCAGTCAACTTATTGAAAAAGACATAGCCGAAGGCACGCAGCATTTGATTGAACTGGTTGCTTCGTCGGATGGATTACAGCTCACGGCCGATAAACTCAGGGATACCCGCCATTTTTCGAATACACTTTTCAATATCATGCGCGGTGGAATTTTTGAAAACAATTACAATATTGAAAAGGAAGATTTTGTCCGTCACCTTTTCAAAGCAAATAAAGATGTATTCGCAGCAAACGCCCACCTGACAGAAGAGCTTCCGGCTGTTTTCGATCTGTCACAGCTCAACGCCCTGAAGGATAAAACCGAAGATGCCGATTTCAAACGGCTTTGTCTGGAATATCTGCCGCTGATGTTCAGCAGGCGGCACGGCGATCCGAGCCGGCCCTGGAACAAATTTTCAATCAATACCCACAGCGAAATTGACGGCTCCAAAGTGCTTGATTATCAGGGAAACTGGCGCGATATTTTCCAAAACTGGGAAGCACTGGCGCTTTCGTATCCCGAATTTGCGGATGGAATGATCCATAAGTTTCTGAATGCCACTACATTCGACGGATACAATCCCTACCGCATCACCAAAGACGGATTTGACTGGGAAACCATCGAGCCCGACAATCCCTGGTCGTACATCGGATACTGGGGCGATCATCAGATTATTTACCTGCTAAAATTACTGGAATTGATTGAAAATCAACAGCCGGGTAAGCTGAAAGGCTATTTCGATGTGGAAATGTTTGTGTATGCCAACGTGCCTTATCGAATTAAAAGTTACACCGATATTCTGAAAGATGCCAAAAATTCGATTGAATTTGACTTCAAGTCCGACCATCAAATTCGCCTGAAGAAAGAAAAACTGGGTTCTGATGGAGCGTTGCTCGAAGATAAAAACCAACAGATTTACAAAGTAACTTTCATTGAAAAAATACTGGCCACCGTGCTGGCCAAAATGTCAAATTTCATTCCCGAAGGCGGCATCTGGATGAACACGCAGCGCCCCGAATGGAATGATGCCAACAACGCACTGGTAGGCAACGGTGTGTCGATGGTTACGCTGTATTATCTGAGAAGATTTATGCATTTTCTGAATAAAATATTGACCTCCGCTGAGAATGAAAACATCTCACTTTCGGCAGAAATGGCCGAATTCTTTGACAGCATGCATTCTTCGCTCGAAGCGCATAAACATTTATTGGTACATAATATTAATGACGCCGACCGGAAAAAGATACTGGATGGTCTGGCACAGGCTGCGAGCGATTACCGGACCAAAATTTACCATCAGGCCTTTTCGGGCGTAAAGAAACCGGTATTTACCGCTGATTTGAGAAATTTTGTTGAATTAAGTTTGCAATACCTCGAGCATTCCATCCGGGCCAACAAACGGGATGACAACCTGTATCACGCTTATAATATAATGAGTGTGACGAATGAGGCTGAAATTTCCATTTCCCGCCTGAGTGAAATGCTCGAAGGACAGGTGGGTGTGTTGAGTTCCGGATATTTGTCGGCAGAAGAAGTGCTCCGGTTACTGGATAGTCTGAAACACAGCAAACTTTACCGGAAAGACCAAAACAGCTATATACTCTATCCGAATAAGGATTTACCACGATTTTTAGAAAAAAATAATATCCCCGAAGATGCAGTTTCAACTTCTGAATTGCTCAGGGAATTAGCCGCGAAAGGCAATACAGAAATCATTGAAAAGGATGTAAACGGTCAATTTCATTTCAATGGTAATTTCAAGAATGCCAACGATCTGAAGGCCGCTTTGGAAAGTATCTCCGGATATGACGAGCTGGTGAAACAGGACAAGCAATTGATACTCGGAATTTTCGAGAAAATATTCAATCACAAGGCATTTACAGGCCGCTCGGGCACTTTCTATGCGTACGAAGGATTGGGTTCCATTTACTGGCACATGGTTTCCAAATTGCGGCTCGCCGTGCAGGAATGCTGCCTCAGTGCCATCCGGAATAAGGACAATGAAGAAATAATAAACGCATTAACCGCTCATTATTACGACATTAGCGAGGGTATTGGCGTACATAAATCACCGGCGCTCTACGGCGCATTTCCTACCGACCCGTACTCACACACGCCGGCAGGAAAAGGGGTAAAACAACCCGGAATGACCGGACAGGTGAAGGAGGATATTTTGAGCCGCTTTGGCGAACTGGGCGTTTTTGTCTCCGAGGGTGAACTCGTTTTCAACCCCTGTTTGCTGAAAAAAGATGAAATGTTATCCTCTCCGGTAACTTTCAGGTATGTGGATGTAAATTCCCGGGAAAAAGAAATGGAAGTGGAAAAAGGATCGCTATGCTTTACCTACTGTCAGGTTCCTGTGATATATAAAACAGCTGAGAAAGAAAGCCTGAAAATCAGATTTTCAGACGGCAGAACGCTGGAAACAAGCGGATTACAGCTGGATAAAACCGTCAGTGAACAAATTTTTCAACGCACGGGTGCCGTTATATCTGTTGAAGTGTATTTTCCGGAAACATTATTGAAATAAAAACCTGAAACGAGCATGAATAAGAGTATTCACAAAAAAACAGTGAAAATTTGACATGCGAATTCCATTCAACAACAAAAAAAATTATTTACGTATGAAAACTATGAAGACACATTTCATTTACATCCCATTATTATTTCTTACTATGTTGGAATGCAACGCACAGCAAAAGCAATTGAAAGCCGATGTTTTTGAAACCTCCGCTGCTGGCAATAAACTGAACAAGATATCCGGTTTTTCTGCCAATAAAAAATCAAGTATCATACAATTGTTACCTGATCAAAAATTCCAGACCATTCTGGGTTTTGGAGGCTCATTTACCGAAGCTTCAGCGTACCTGATGAATAAAATTAGCAAAAAAAACCGGGATTTAATTCTCGAAGCCTATTTTGGGGAAGATGGAGCCCGATATTCATTAACCCGTACACATATCAATTCCTGCGATTTCTCATTAAGTCAGTACTCCTACGCTCCTATTGCGGACGATATGACGCTCCGGCATTTTTCGGTGGAACCCGACAAAGATGACATCATACCCATGATAAAAGATGCGATGAATGTATCGAAAGAAGGATTTAAAATTATCTCGTCGCCCTGGACCGCTCCGCCCTGGATGAAAGACAACAAGGATTGGCGCGGCGGTAAATTGTTGCCCAAATACTATGAAACCTGGGCTTTGTATTTTGAAAAGTATATCGAAGCTTACAAAGCCGAAGGTATTGATATATGGGGTGTTACCGTAGAAAATGAACCGCTTGGCTGCGGTAATAACTGGGAAAGCATGCACTACACACCAAGCGAAATGACCTATTTTGTGAAAAACCACCTGGGTAAAACGCTGAAATCAGCAGGACATGATGTGAAAATACTCGGTTATGATCAAAACAGAGGCGAAGAGCTGGAAAAATGGGCAGATGTGATGTTCGAGAATGAGGCTTCTTCCCGCTATTTCGACGGCACAGCCATTCACTGGTATGCAAGCACTTACGACATTTTTGCTAAATCACTCCAACATACCCACAAAGCGGCTCCCGGCAAGTTTATAATCCAGACCGAAGCCTGTGTGGATGCCGAAATACCCAAATGGAAAGATGATAAGTGGTACTGGTCCAAAGAAGCAACGGACTGGGGCTGGGATTGGGCAACTGAAAAAGACAAATACCTGCACCCGAAATATGTTCCTGTTTTTCGTTATGCCAATGACATAATCGGATGTCTGAATAATTGGGTGAACGGCTGGATTGACTGGAATATGGTGCTGGACAGGCAGGGAGGTCCCAATTGGTTCAAAAACTGGTGCGTTGCTCCCGTAATTGTCGATCCGGAGAACGATGAAATCTATTTCACACCTTTATATAATGTCATGACACATTTCAGTAAATTCATCAGACCCGGAGCAACACGTATTGGATTTAAGAATACCGATAAACAGCTCATGGTTACAGCAGCACAAAATCCCGATGGCAGCATCGTCGTGGTACTGTTAAATCAGCAGCCGTCACTGAAAACTTTCACGCTAAAACTTAAGAAAAAAGAAACAAAGATAGATATCAATGGAGAATCATTGCAAAGTATAATAATATATCCTGCAAAATAACTTCAACAAATAACCAAATAAAAAACATCGAAAATTTAAAGAACATGGAACACAAAAAAACACCTATTGAAGACATTGTCCCATTAGGACAAAAGATTGCTTTCGGAGCAGGAAATTTAACAAATCAATTACTCCCCGCAGCTCTTGGGGTATTTATGTTTTTTTTAGTAGTGGGTTTTGGAATGAGCCCGTACAAAGCAGGGATTTTGGCAGCAATTCCTCGTTTTATGGACGCTATACTTGACCCAATAATGGGATATATTTCAGATAATACACGCTCAAAATGGGGTCGTAGAAAACCGTACATTTTTGGAGGCGGTATTGTAGTGGGCATTGCTTTTATTTTGATGTGGCAGTTAAGACTTCCTGAAGCAGGCAATAATCACGAATCGTATAACTTTTTATACTTCCTGTTAATGTCCATCATTTTCTATTTAGGATACACTGTTTTTGCTGCACCGCTCATCGGGTTGGGATATGAAATGACACCCGATTACAATGAAAGAACACGATTAATGGCAATATCTCAGTTTATGGGACAGATTGCGTGGATGATTGCACCCTGGTTCTGGTTCTTGATTTCACGCCCCGAATTATTTCCAAGCGCACCCCATGGAGTTCGCAGTCTTTCTATTTGGGTGGGAATTCTTTGTTTGATTATGGGTGTAATGCCAGCACTTTTCTGCAAAGAAATTGATCAGGCCAATTTACAGGGACAAACACAATTGTCATTCAAGGGGATAATTTCCAATATTAAATCCTTCTTAAGGGATATAAAGAAAACAATTACCAACAAACCGTTCCTACGCCTTTGTGGAGCTACATTTCTGGTTTTAAACGGTTCCCAAATTGTGGCGCAGTTTCCATTCTTTCGGGTGATATTTTATTTATTCAAGGGTAATCAACCCGCCGCAGGTCAGTGGCCAGCATGGTTTGGCACTGTAAGCGCCATGATGACAGCATTTTTGGTCATTCCAATTATCACATATATGTCCACAAAAATCGGAAAAAAGAATGCGTTCATTATTTCAACGCTGATATCCATCGTGGGGTATGTACTTAAATGGTGGGGATTTCATCCCGGATTGCCGTGGATGATGTTTTTACCATTGCCATTGATGTCTTTTGGGATTGGCGGTTTGTTTACGCTCATGATGTCAATGACAGCCGATGTGTGCGATTATGATGAATTATTAAACGGAATGCCACGTAAAGAGGCTTTGTTTGGGGCTGTTTATTGGTGGATGGTAAAATTAGGAACTTCACTCGCATTGTTTTTAAGCGGAGTAATTTTAAGCGCTATTGGATTTAATCAAAATGTGGAAGTACAAAATCCGCATACCATCACTTATCTTCGTTTAGCAGACATCATTATACCTTCATTAGCCGGAATATTTGCCATAATAATAATGTGGAATTACGATATTACCGAGAAAAAAGCGCGTGAAATCAGAGAAGAATTAGTAAGACGCAGAGGAAAATTCTAAAACCAATTAATACTTTAAAATTATGTCAGTCAGACCGGGAAAAACAATGTCGTTGGCAGGGATCTCAGGAGTAGATTATGCCAATAAAACGAGCGGTGAATTAAATGAACTGTTTCACAAAGTCTTAAATGACGGAATGCACGGTATCTGCTTTAGTGCTTACGAAGAAGGTCAGAAACCGGGTGATGTGCTTACTGAAGAACAAATACGGAGAAGGATGAAAATAATTGCCCCGTATACCAAATGGGTACGGTCCTTTTCGTGCATCGAAGGCAATGAACTGATACCTCAGATAGCCAAGGAATTTGGCCTGAAAACCCTGGTGGGCGCCTGGCTGGGCAAAGACCCCAAACTGAACGAACAGGAAGTAGAAGGTCTGATAAAACTGGCCAAAGAGGGATTTGTGGATATTGCCGCAGTGGGCAATGAGGTGTTGTATCGCGAAGACCTCACCGAAGAGGAACTGCTCGCTTTTATCAAACGGGTAAAAGAAGCCATTCCTCAAATACCTGTGGGGTATGTGGATGCTTATTATGAATT
>CALMZF010000212.1 GCA_937870645.1 uncultured Paludibacter sp.
TGATAAAGCAATTTTTCATCCACATTCAGCAGGGTGCTGCATTCCTTCACATATTCCGACCGGATTATCTGATTGGGGATCATGGCTATGCTTCGTACAATGTCCTGAACCAGCGAAGCCCGTTTGATGGGGTCATTGCCGGCATCGTGGAGCAGTAGGTTTGTTTTGAACTGCATGAAATCCACCGAATGCTGATTTACGAATTCGATAAAATCGGATGCATTGTGTTTGCGTGAAAACGAATCGGGATCATCGCCGTCGGGCAGCAGAAGCACGCGGATGTTGAGCCCTTCTTCCAGCAGCAGGTCAATGCCCCGGATGGATGCTTTAATTCCGGCCGGGTCACCATCGTAGAGCACCGTTACATTTTCGGTAAAGCGGTGAATAAGTCGTATCTGACCCGGCGTAAGCGATGTGCCCGACGATGCCACCACATTCTCGATGCCACTCTGATGCATGGAGATAACGTCGGTATAACCCTCCACCAGAAAACACCGGTCGTGTTTTACTATAGATTGTTTGGCAAAATAAATTCCGTATAGCTCATTACTTTTATGGTAAATCTCACTTTCGGGCGAGTTGACATATTTGGCCGTTTTTTCGTCTTTTTTGAGCACCCGCCCGCCAAAGGCGAGCACTTTGCCCGAGAGTGAATGAACGGGAAACATCACCCGGCCCCGGAATCGGTCGGCAACGTAGTTGTTTTCCCCCTCAATGGTCAGACCGGTTTTAACCAGAAAATCCTTGTTGTAACCGGCATTGACAGCCGATTTGGTAAAAGCGTCCCGTTCGTCGAGGCAGTAACCGAGCTGAAATTTCAGGATGATATCATCACGGAATCCCCGTTCGCGCAAATAACCCAGACCGATGGCTTTTCCGTCGATATGATGGTGGAGGGTATTGGTAAAGTATTTTTGAGCAAATTCATTGACCAGCAACATGCTTTCGCGGTCGTTGCGGGCTGCCTGTTCCTCGTCGCTGAGTTCGCGTTCGCGTACTTCAATGTGGTATTTTTTGGCCAGAAATTTCAGGGCTTCGTAGTACGAAAGCTGCTCCTGCTTCATGATGAAATGCACCGAATTACCTCCTTCGCTGCACCCGAAACATTTGAAAATTCCCTTGGCTGGCGAAACGGTAAACGACGGCGTTTTTTCATTGTGAAACGGACACAGACCGATCATGTTCACCCCGCGCCGGCGCAGTGTAACGTAATCGGACACTACATCGACTATTTGTGCAGCATCGTTTATCCGGTCTATGGTAGCCTGGTCAATCATTGAGCCCCTCCAACCTCCCCGAAGGGGAGGCTTTCAATCATTAATTATTATTAATCCTTTTTTATTTCATATACTCTTGAAAAATGCTGCAGATACCACCATCAGAGCCTGTCTCTATTTATCAGGGGGTTAGGGGGCAATTTTTGAATGCTTTTTCCAATTTAAGCATCTCTTCAGCCATAAACCGGTAAAATTCCATCCAGTGAATGCGGCGGTGAATATCTATGCCCGTTTTCTGACTGTAAATCCGGCAGACTTCCCGACCAGAATCAAGTTCATATGCAAAGTTCCAAATCAGTCCGGCAGGAAAATTTTTTTCCATCAGCATTTTATACTGTTCCAACAGTTCAAATTTGGCTAACCGCTCCGTTTCATTCAGTGAATTTAATTCCAGAATAACGAAAGCACCTTCGCGGGTAGCATCAAATTTGAGTTCCACACCTTTCATTTTGGTGTTGTACAGCATAAATTTACTTTTCCTTTTGCCAAGTACCGGATGATTGCTGCAATAAATACCAAAACCCTCCCAAAATTCCTTTTTCAGTTGTTTTAATTCGTCCTTGCTGTACATGACCGATGCCGAAATTGAAGTAAAATACCTGTGCAAAACTACTCATTTAATTCAACTTTTCAAAAAAAGAATACTGTTAAACAAACAGAACAGATTTCAACGCGGTGATGGGAAGACTCCCTATATGAGGCTGCAAAGTTGTGTAAAGGTTTAAAATGGGTGCTGTTCGTTATTTTTTAAACGAAAAAACGTACCTTTGTACTCGGATGAAACAGGGATAGGATAACTCACAGTCAGTAAAATATATTTATGTTAAAACAGCAACTTCAGCTAAAACTTCAGCAAAGACTATCGCCTGCTCAAATTCAGGTGATCAAGATGCTCGAAATTCCTACTTTGGAGCTGGAAGAACGTATCCGCCAGGAAATAGAAGAAAATCCGGCCCTCGAAGAGGGTGTCGAAAAATCGGATGACAGCGACGAACAGGATGATTTTAATGAAGATTTCGATGCAAACGATACTCCTGATTTTGAAGAGTATATGGCCGACGATGATATTCCCGACTACAAATTAATTGCCAATAACAGCTCGCGCGACGACAAGCACGAGGATATTCCATTTTCAGCCGGTCTCACTTTCCATGAATTCTTGTCGGATCAGGTCGGATTGTTACAGTTGACAGATCGTGAGCGAAGCCTGATGGATTATATCATCGGCAACATTGACGAAGAAGGGTATCTGCGACGCTCCCCCGAATCGATGGTGGACGATATCGTATTTCAGGCCGGTGTGGAGACTACTGATGAGGAGATGAAACGGCTGGTACGCGAAGTGCAGCAGTTTGATCCTGCTGGTGTAGGTGCTATCAATCTCCAGGAGTGTCTGATACTACAACTCGAAAGAAGAGAGCAGACTCCCGATGTGATCAATGCACGAAAAATCATTACAAACTTTTTTGAAGAATTCTCCAAAAAACATTACGATAGAATCATCCGTGCGATGGCTATCACCGAAGTTGAACTGAAAGAGGCTCTCAATCAGATAGTAAAACTCAATCCCAAGCCTGGCAATGCCTGGAGTGGCAATGTGCTCGAAAAAACCTTCTCGGCAATTGTACCCGATTTTATTATTGAAAATGATGAAGGCACACTCACCGTTCAGCTCAACAACAGCAATGTTCCCGAACTCCGCGTAAGCAGTACCTACAATGAAATGTTCCGCGATTTTACTTCCAATAAAGAAAATCAGTCGCGCGAGATGAAAGATGCCGTGATGTTTGCCAAGCAAAAAATAGATGCAGCACGCTGGTTTATCGATGCTATCAAACAACGCCAGCAAACGCTCATTGCCACTATGACGGCAATTGTCAATTATCAGCGTGAATTTTTCATCGAAGGAGACGAAACCTACCTCAAACCCATGGTGCTCAAAGATATTGCCGATATTACAGGCTACGATATTTCCACCATTTCGCGGGTGAGCAGCAGCAAGTATGCCCAAACTGAATTTGGAATTTTCCCTGTAAAATTCTTTTTCTCCGAAACCATGTTGAATGACTCCGGTGAAGAGATTTCGACACGAGAAATAAAAAAAATAATGCAGGAATGCATTGACGAAGAGGATAAGCGGGCACCCATCAACGACGATAAACTGGCCGAAATGCTCAAGGAAAAAGGATATAACATTGCCCGCCGTACGGTGGCCAAATACCGTGAACAACTCAATATTCCGGTGGCCAGACTTAGAATTGAGATATAAATAAGATACTGTAAAAAATAAAAAATGATGAGAACATTCCTGAAGATAATTTCCTATATTTTTCAACCATTGTTGATGCCTCTGTATGGAATGATTCTTTTGATGCAGACCAATCTGTTCAGTTTTTTTGCTCCCACATATAAAATCATAGCTTTGGCCGGTACACTTCTCTTCACCGGATTGCTGCCTGCTTTACCCATTTATATGATGATGAAACGTGGTCAAATCAAGGATTTGTTTATTTCCAAACGCGAAGAACGAACCATGCCCTATCTGTTTTCGATGCTTTCATATTTGTTTTGGCTGTTTTTTCTGTGGAGAACGCTGCAGTTCCCTCCCGAATTTGCGCTGGTGGCAGCCGGGTCGGTATTGTCGGTTTTTCTCATGGTATTCATCAATCTGAAATGGAAAATCAGTGCTCACCTGGCCGGAATGGGTGGTTTCGTAGGCGGAGTTTTTGCTTATTCATACCTTATGGCGGTCAATCCCATCGGGCTGATCGTAGCCTCTGTTATCATTTCAGGACTTGTGGCCGTTTCCAGAGTTTACCTCAAAGCGCACACCCTTTCACAGACACTGGCCGGTTTTTGTCTGGGATTTTTATGCGTTTTCTTACCCGGTGTAATTTATCAACTTATATAAAGATCAAGAGATTATGAATCATCAGATCAAACAAATAGCTGCACGATTGCGGGGATTACGCGATGCGCTTGAACTCAGCACCGAAGAGTTCGCCCTAAAGTGTGAAATACCCGTACAGGATTACGAACTATGGGAAAGTGGAGAATCGGACATCCCCATGAGTTTTATTTTCCATGTTGCCCAGACTTTTGGGATTGACACAACCGAACTCTTGTCCGGCGAAACAGCCCATGCCAATGCTTTTTTTGTGACCCGAAAGGGAAAAGGGATAAGTGTGGAAAGAACCAAAGCATACAAATATCAGGCATTGGGAGCCGGATTCTCGGGCAACAGGGCTGAACTTTTTGAAGTCACCGTAGAGCCAAACGATGAACCAATGACCCTCAATACACATACCGGTCAGGAATTTAACTTTGTGTTGCAGGGTACCATGCAGCTCCATGTGGCGGGCAACGATCTGGTGCTTAATCCGGGCGACAGTATCTATTTTGATGCATCCAAATCGCACGGCATGAAAGCACTCAACAATGAAAAGGTTGTTTTTATCGCCATGATTGTCTGAATTACCTATACTAACATAAGGCACTAAAACTATGCTTGAAAAGTATTTAAAACAAACAGAATTCACCGGCTTTGAAGATTTCAAAGCCAACTATAAACTTATTGTGCCGGAACAATTCAACTTCGGATACGATGTGGTGGATGCGTGGGCAGCCCGGGAACCAAACAAAAAAGCACTGCTTTGGACCAATGACAAGGGCGATTGTCGTGAATTTACATTTGCCGAAATAAAAAAATATACCGACCAAACGGCATCCTATTTTCAGACCCTGGGATTGAAAAAAGGAGATATTGTCATGGCCATTCTCAAACGCCGGTACGAATTCTGGTTTACCATTATAGCACTTCACAAACTGGGCATTACCATTATTCCGGCAACACACTTACTGACCAAAAAAGATATTGTTTATCGGAATAATGCAGCAGATATTACCACCATCATTGCTGTGGGTGAGGAACCCATTGCTTCGGCTATCAGCGAAGCGCTTGCCGAATCTCCATCAATCAAACACCTGATATCCGTAGGACCTATCATTCCCGAAGGGTGGGAAGATTTTCACCGGGGAATAGAGAATGCTCCCGAATTTACGCCAATCCCGAAAGTGAACAGCAACGACGATTCGATGATTATCAGTTTTACCTCCGGTACAACCGGAAATCCGAAAATGGTAACGCTCGACTTTGTTTATCCGCTGGCACATATCATTACCGCTAAATACTGGCACAACCTCGACGAGAGCAGCCTTCATCTCACCATTGCCGATACCGGCTGGCTCAAAGCCGTATGGGGAAAACTATACGGACAGTGGATAGTCGGGGCTTGTGTGTTTGTATATGATCATGATAAATTTGCTCCTGCAGACATGCTTCAAATGATTGAAAAATACAAAGTTACATCGCTCTGTGCACCTCCGACCATATTCCGCTTTCTGATACGCGAAGACCTGACAAAATACGACATTTCTTCGTTGAAATACTGCACCATTGCCGGTGAAGCACTCAATCCGGAGGTGTACAAACAGTTCTATAATCTTACCGGCATCAAACTGCGGGAAGCTTACGGACAGAGCGAAACAACCGTATCGGTGCTCACTCCGCCCTGGATAGAGCCAAAACCCGGTTCGATGGGCCTGCCAAGTCCACACTACGATGTGGATCTGCTTGCTCCCGACGGCAGCCCAGCCGAAGTGGGTGAACAGGGACAAATAGTAATCCGCACCGACAAGGGATATCCCGTGGGATTATTCAAAGGTTATCACCGCAATCAGCAGCTGACTGACGAATGTTACAGCGACAATATATACTACACCGGCGATGTAGCCTGGCGCGACGAAGATGGGTATTTCTGGTTTGTGGGCCGTGCCGACGACGTGATTAAAAGCTCGGGTTACCGCATCGGTCCCTTTGAGGTGGAAAGTGCTTTGATGACACATCCTGCGGTAGTGGAATGCGCCATTACCGGAGTGCCCGACGAAATCCGCGGACAGGTGGTGAAAGCAACCATCATTTTATCGCGTGAATACAAGGATAAAGCCGGTGACGAACTGGTAAAGGAAATCCAGCAACATGTTAAAACGGTGACTGCACCCTACAAATATCCGCGAATAATCGAATTTGTGGA
>CALMZF010000213.1 GCA_937870645.1 uncultured Paludibacter sp.
CGATATTCATTTCGCTTGCCGATGGAAATAAAATCAACGAAAACCTTGCTTCAAATACCGTTAACGTAAACATGCAGAGAGGAAATCTTAAATCAATCGGTGCTGCAATTAATATGTTTAATACCGAATGCAGAATAAATAATTGCACAATTTCCAACAACTATTCATTGCCCGGTGCAGTCCGGTGTGACAGTTTGTCCACTGTTTCATTTACCAATTGTAATTTCAGGGACAATAAGACACCAATTGACGGCGGAGCTGTGGTTGGTTTATATTCACGTGCTTCATTTACTGATTGCCGGTTTGTAAACAACAGGGCTAAATTCGGAGGAGCCATTTTTAGTAACTTTGTTTTAAATACAACATATACCAACTGTATTTTTGAAAACAACAAGGCCAGCGTAAGCGGAGCAGCAATTTACAATGCATATGCCATGTACCATTTATTTGAAAATTGTATCTTTTCGGGAAATACAGCCAGTTATGGCGGTGCGCTCTACAATGAATCCTCATCGCTTACATTAAACGGGTGTAAGTTCAACGGTAATACGGTAATCGAGATCGGGGGAGCTTCATACAACAATAACTCGAAAATTATTTCCACCAATTGTCAATGGGATACAAACAGTGCAAAATGGGCCGGCGCCTTATTTAACGACAAGAACTCAAGTTCCGAAGTATCTCTGTCAGCTTTTAAGGCGAATACGGCAGTTGGTGGTGGTGCCATTTATAGTTATAAACAGATGAATATCACCGCTTCATTGTTTGATGGAAACCTGACAACCAACAACGGAGGAGCCATAAACCTGGGGGGTGGTACAAATAATCTGAGCAAATCCATCTTTGTCAATAATATAGCCGGTGATGGTGCAGCGGGTACTGGCGGCGGATTGCAAATTGACAATTCGGATACTACGCTGGTCAATGTGGAAAATTGCTTGTTTGCTTATAATCAGGCTAAAGGCAATGCCGATGACGGGGGTGGCGCCATTACTATTTATGCGGGAATGCTGAATATGAGAAACAGTACAGTTGCCCACAACAGTTCCCTTACTCAGGCCGGTGCTGTGAAAATTGTGAATAATAAAGGCAAAGCTTTTATTGAGAATTCAATAATATGGGGGAATACGGCTGCCATTGCCGGAACCGAAGCCATTCATAATGCCGGAGGTAAAGATTCTGTTACATACTCTATTGTTCAGGCTGATGTGGTTTATCCGGGAACAGGTAATTTGTTGGTCAACCCGATTTTTTTGAACATTTCCAGCCCGGCCGGAGAGGATAGACTTTTTGGTACATCCGATGACGGATTTGCATTACAGCAGACTTCACCTGCTATCAATGCTTCAAATCCGGCTTCAAATTCATTATTGTACGATATCACAGGATTTGAACGTACCGGTATTTACGATTTGGGAGCCTATGAATTTCAGGCAAAATCAGGACTGACGGAATTATCAAACGGAAAAATGCTTTTCTATCCCAATCCCGCTGCCGATGTCTTCTCAGTTGATGCTGGTGAGAAAGTAAGCTGGATTAAAATTTATCATTTGAATGGAAATTTGCTGCTATCACAGGAAGTTACCGGAAAATCCCTTATCAACATTTCTTCTTTACCAAAAGGAATTTATGTTGTTAAAATGAACGGTTTGGCAGGGAAATTAGTCAAGAAATAAGTTCATAGTACGTGATTACTCAACTTTGAGAATTGAATGATTGAGCCTGCTGAAAAACTCCGGAGTTTTTCAGCAGGCTCTTTATAAATTCCTGATTATAAGTCACAATATCAAAACTAGTTTGGTCGTGTATTTGTTATTTTAATGATATTTTCCGTTGATTGAAATCAGTTACTAACCAATTAAAATCTGGTTAATCATGAAAAATAACAATTCATTTGCAGCATTGCTGTTTATCGTTATTGCAGGCGTTGGTGGGGCGCTTTCGTTTGCCGTGAGCAGCGATATGTCATCCACTTCGGCTCAACTCATACTGATTCTGTTTCTGTTGCTTGCTGTATTCGTGGCCTGGTCAACCAAAGTCGCCAGTCAGTGGAACAGAGCCGTAGTACTCCGGCTGGGTAAGTTTCATTCGTTGCGTGGTCCCGGTATCTTCTTCATCATCCCCATCATCGATACCATTCCTTACTGGATCGATATCCGCGTTATCAGTACTTCTTTTAAAGCCGAAAAAACACTGACCAAAGACACAGTTCCGGTGGATGTGGATGCTGTACTCTTCTGGAAAGTGGTTGATCCGAAAAAGGCCGCTCTCGATGTGGCGGATTATTACAGCGCCATCAGCTGGGCTTCACAAACTGCTTTGCGCGATGTGATCGGCAAAACCGAACTGGCCGATATGCTCGAGGGACGTGATAAAATGAGCCACATTCTGCAGGGAATAATTGATGAGCGAACTGAGCCCTGGGGTGTCAATGTCATTTCGGTAGAGGTGAAGGATGTGCTCATCCCACAGGGACTGGAAGCAGCCATGTCCATGCAGGCACAGGCCGAACGCGAACGACAGGCGCGTGTTATCCTCGGCGACTCCGAACGCCAGATAGCCGAGAAATTCAACGAAGCAGCCAAAAGCTACGAGGACAATCCGACTGCCTTCCACCTGCGTGCCATGAATATGCTCTACGAAGGACTGAAAACCAATGCCACCATTGTGGTGGTGCCGAGCACGGCCGTAGAAAGTATGGGACTTGGTGGACTGGCAGGTACCGTTGCCCTGGCTGATGTAGTGAAAAAAGAAAAAACCAAAGACAAACCATCTGCAAGGGAAAAAAGCCGTAATGATGAGTGATTAAGGCTCACCGGTCATATGCACAAACCGTACCCCGATTATCGGAGTAATATTCACGTTGTTATCCGCATTTTTCGTAATAAGTTGTAATTCCTGCGAATAATCGCCTACCGGAATAACCATGCGGCCTCCGGGTGCCAGTTGATTGACAAGTTCCTGCGGAATGAGCGGCGGTGCGGCTGTAACAATCACCGCATCATACGGCGCTGCGGGTGGATAGCCGCGATATCCGTTGCCGTGGATGAAATGGATGTTGCTGCAGGCTTTCAAAAGAGGATTGGATTTTGCCATTTCGTACAGATCAGGATTTATTTCCATCGTATACACTTCCCGGGCCAGATTGGCCAGAATTATTGTCTGATATCCCGTTCCGGTGCCAATTTCCAGCACGTTATGATTTTTGGTGAGATGCAGCAGTTCGGTCATCAAAGCCACTATGTAGGGCTGCGATATGGTCTGGCCACCGTACGATGGCAGGGCACGGTCGGCATAAGCATCCCTGTGAAATTCCAGGGGCACAAAAAGATGACGGGGAATATTTCGCATCACCTCTAATACTGTCTCGTTTTTTATGCCACGCGCCGCTATCTGTTCTTTCACCATCCGGTGTCTTTCTTCTTCGTCCGAATGCATGGTTTATTTATTGGAATATAATTAAAACAAGAATGTCTCAGGCTTTGTTTTTTTTATTCAATTTCTCACCTTCATACAGAAACTTTCAGGTATGATTTTTGTTATTCCGGTATCACCGCTTATTAAAACAGGCAACAAAATCGGTTAATTTACCTAAACAAACCCTGCATGAAACAATTTACTTATACTTTTGCCCTCTGCATTCTTCTTACTCTCATTTCCATAGCAGCACGTTCACAGACGTTTTCACCTCCGATGCAAATACCGCCGTCGCTCAGTGCCAACTTTGGCGAACTGCGCAACAATCATTTTCATTCGGGACTCGATTATCGCACACAGCTGAAAGTGAATATTCCCGTTTATGCCATTGGCGATGGATATGTTTCACGCATCAATGTTTCGCCCGCAGGTTTCGGACTGGCGCTCTACATCAGTCATCCTTCGGGTCAAACCAGTGTGTACGGACATCTCAACAGTTTTTCGAAAAAAATAGCGGATTATATTCGGGCAAAGCAATACGAAAAAGAAACTTACCGCATAGATGTTAGCCTTAAAGAAGGTGAAATACCGGTAAAAAAAGGAGAACAGATAGCCCTGAGCGGCAACAGCGGAAGTTCGGGTGGTCCACACCTGCATTTCGAAATACGCGATACGCGTACCGAAGAACCGCTCGATGTGCTCGATTTCCTGGGCTATGCCATCCGCGATACACTGAAACCCGAAATCCGGGGCATTGCCTTTTATCCGCAAATTGGAAAAGGGGTGGTTAACGGTGGAACAAATCCCGTACGCCTGACGATAAGCAGTACAAGCCACCATACACCCGCCAAACCCGAAAAACCGGTAACCGCCTGGGGACGCATCGGGGTGGGAGTGAAGGCCGATGACCGCATGAACGGCACTACCAACACATTCGGAGTGAAATACATTCGACTTTTTGTGGACGATGTTCGGGTTTTCAGCAGTACAATGGACCGGTACTCATTTGATAAAACCCGCATGATCAATTCCTTTATCGATTTCGATGACTGGCGCACCAATAAATCATTTTACATGAAATCATTCGTGGAGCCGGGCAATACGCTGCCCATTTACGAAACGATGAACAACGGATATATCGATATCAACTTCGAACGGGACTACAAACTGCGCTATGAACTGGAAGATAATTACGGCAATCGGTTTTCGTATTCTTTTGTGGTGAAAGGGGTGAAACAATCCGTTCCACAACCCGCAAAATGTCCCAACGTCATGGCCTGGAATATAAGCAACAATTATTACGACACTGATTTTTCGCTTACCATTCCGACGGGAAATCTCTTTACCGATTTTTGTTATACTCACAGCAAGACCACTTCGGGCAAGTATTTCTCCGATATTCATCAGGTCAATAATAAACCCATTCCTCTTATCCGTGGGGCACAAATCCGTATCCTTCTGAAAGCAGGCAGTAAAGCCGACATTTCGAAACTGGGAATAGTAGAAATTGCGAAAACCGGACAGGAAGAGTGGGTGGGAGGCACTTTCAAAGCCGGAGGACTGGAAGCTGCTATTACCGAACTCGGCAAGCGGTACGCTATCGGCATGGATACCGTTGCTCCCAAAATAACACCTGTTAATCCCGAAAAATGGGTGACAAATAAACGCATTGCCGTCAGCGTGAGCGACGAAAAAAGCGGCATTGCTAAAATGAGGGGAGAAATAGATGGGAAATTTGCGCTTTTCACCAACGATGTGAAATCAAACATCCACTATTACGCCTTCGACGATGAACGCCTTGTGAAAAATACGCCACATAAGTTGGTAGTAACCGCTGTTGACCAGGCCGGAAACAGGACGGAATACCGGTACGAATTTGTGTATTGAGTGTTTCTTTGTTTTCACACAAAAGCCAGTAAACCAAAACAATTAATTTTCCGGATTATAAAAAGTCAGGATGGCTTCTGTGTAATTGAAAGACCGGGTACCGTTTCCGACTACTGACGTATCCTCAGTCTCTGCCCTTAATTTTTTTCACCCTTACAACGCTGATACTCGCTGAGAGGATTATTTTTGTACTCTCACATCTCTGATACTCGCTTTGCAGATTTTTTTTTCTCACCCTCACAACGCTTATACTCACCGTGCAGATTAATTTTGTTCAGTCAGCACGCTGGTTGTCACTTTTAAAGTTGCACGGGAAATGTCAGCGTGCTGAGAATCGTTATGCACAGTTGCACGGGGATTCTCAGAGCGCTGAGAATCGTTATGCACAGTTGCACGGGAAGTGTCAGCGCGCTGACACTCGCTTGCATGCAAAAAAATATACAAAAATGATGCTGACATGCATAATTGATATACAAAAGGGAGTTACAGGAAAATATTAGTGCCCCTTGCAACAATTTTTCCGACTTCAAATCTGCCGGTTCATAGATTTCTTTGGGGGAAAGCAATGAAATATTCGCTGATGCTCCAATATTTTTGTGCACGGGGATTCTCAGTGCGCTGAGAATCCAAATGCATGCGTGCACGGAGAGTCTCAACGCGCTGAGAATCCAAATGCGTGTGTGCGCGGCGACTATCAGCGTGCTGACACAACTGAAACCAGTGCTTTTTGGTATATCAGCAACAAAATATGCATAAAAATACGATGTGAGCTTTGAAAATATCGCATCTACGAGGATTTTTTACTTCGTTGTCCGACAAGAAATACCAAAACATTTGTAATTTGTAAAAATCGAAACAAATAATTGCATTAAGCTCCGCTGGGGCTTGCTTTTCTGAGGTAGGCAAATAGCTACAAATATTTTGCAACGCTGTTGCAAGAACAGCCACAGATGGAACATTCCAACTATCGAAAGTGACAAAATATTAAACTTTATCGGACAACAATACTTAAAAATATATTCGAAATTAGACACAGTCACCAGCATGATATTTTTATTTTGTAAAGAATTTGTTAAAAAATAAATTTTAATAGTCTGATAGATAGGAATTAATGATGCTATGCGAAAAAAAGCTTTCAAATGTTTTCAACAATTTATCAAAAAGGATTGAATCGTTAAAAAACAATCAGTAT
>CALMZF010000214.1 GCA_937870645.1 uncultured Paludibacter sp.
AGCACATCCCTTTTAAGGATGGGGTCCTGGGTTCGAGCCCCAGCTGGCTCACACAACATGTAAAAGTTCCGGAAACAAAAAAGTTCCGGAACTTTTTTTATTCCTTCCCCCGAAAAATCAAATATTCCTTCCCGGCATTCAGTGTTTTTGGTTTTAATCAAAGTAAAATGTTTATATTTGTCAACATGTTACTGACATTCCGGCGTGAGCTTTCGGGCAGCTTGTCTGATGGGTTATGCTTTCGATTGATTGATGGTCATATTAATGCAGGAGTAGGAAATGAAGCCGTTTTTAGAATTAATCACGAAACAGCACGGTGACAGTCGCTCGATTTTTTTTGATTTAACTAAAGGTCTACTATAAACCGGACAAAACTTATGGCAACAATACTCATTACAGGCGGCAACGGACTGATAGGAAGACAATTGAGCCGGATGCTCCTTGACCGGGGTTATGATGTGTCGATTGTAAGCCGTACCCCAAAACCGGTGTATGGCTGCAAAGTCTACACCTGGAATATTGAAAAACACATCATAGACGATGAAGCCATTGATACAGCCGATTTTATCATTCATCTGGCAGGTGAGAATATTGGCAGCAAACGCTGGACTAAAAAACGGAAAGAAGAAATTATCGATAGTCGCACGCTGACAGCTCAATTACTTTTTGAAAAAGTAAAAGAAAGAAAACGTGATATCCGGGCGTATATATCAGCATCTGCTGCCGGCTATTATGGTATGGTTACATCCGGTAAGATATTTCATGAATCAGATTCCCCGTCATCCGATTTTACCGGAGTGACGTGCCGCGAATGGGAGGAAGCGGGCAAGATGTACCAGAATGCAGGTATCAGAACTGTGTTTATCCGAACCGGTGTGGTGCTTGCCAAAGAAAGTGAAGCATTATCCAAGATGGTTCTTCAGGTTCGGATGGGATTCGGGTCGGCCACCGGCAGTGGAAAACAGTATTTTTCCTGGATACACATCGATGATTTGTGCCGGATGTACATCAGTGCAATAGAAAATGACACAATCCGTGGAGCTTACAATGCCACAGCTCCCGAATATATTACCAATAACGGGTTTATGCGTAAGCTGTCACTCTTGCTCCGTAAACCCTTTTGGTTCCCCAATATTCCGGCTTTTGCCATGAAAATATTATTCGGTGAAATGTCAGGGCTTCTGCTCAGGGGTAGCCGAATTTCTTCCGAAAAAATAAGAAGTACCGGCTTTGAATTTCTGTATCCGGATGTGGAAAGTGCTCTTAAAAATATACTTAAATGATACGACGAAATTTCTTGAAAATATTGGGAATGACTTCTGCCGGGGCTTTTCTGCCTGCTTTTTCCGAAAATACTACCCTTAAGACTGTCTCCAAACGGCTTCAGGTACCTGCTGCCGTTTCAGACCGGGAATATCTCTGGAAATTACTGTATAAAATTTCAGAACCGGTGCTACGGAATATGTCCAACGGCGAATTGCGTAAAAATATGACTGTAGAACTGAGCCCCACCTGGGACGGGCGCGACAAGAATGTGACGTATATGGAATGTTTCGGTCGGCTGATGGCCGGACTGGCACCGTGGCTTACCTTGCCCGACAACAATACGGAGGAGGGATTAAAACGCTCGCAACTGAAGGACTGGGCGTTGAAAAGTTATACCCATTCAGTGAATCCGCAAAGTCCCGATTATCTGCTGTGGCGCAAAGAAGGACAGCCGTTGGTCGATTCGGCCTATTTTTCCAATGCACTTATGCGTGCTCCCCGCCAACTGTGGGACCCGCTCGATGGAGTAACAAAAAGCCGGATCATAGCTGAACTCAAACAACTTCGCCGCATTTCTCCGCCTTATACCAACTGGCTTCTGTTTGCTGCCATGAATGAAGCTTTCCTGCTATCCATTGGCGAGGAATATGACCGGATGCGAATAGATCTCACACTGAAAAAACTCAACGAATGGTACGTTGGAGACGGCTGGTATGCCGATGGGGAGAAATTTCATTTTGATTATTACAATTCATTTGTAATGCATCCCATGCTTCTGGAAGTGCTGGAAGTGCTCGTTAAAGCAGGAAAAGCCGACAAATCGCACTATGAACAGGCATTGAAAAGAACACAGCGATTTGCCGAGCATCTGGAACGGTTGATATCACCCGAAGGAACCTATCCGCCTTTCGGACGGTCGCTCACCTATCGCACGGGGGCATTTCAGCCACTGGCTTTGCTCGCCTGGCGAAAACAGCTGCCTGCCAAACTGACCGAAGGACAAGTGAGAGCTGCATTAACAGCGGTACACAAACGAATTTTCGACAATCCAACCAATTTTACTCCCGATGGATATCTTACTATCGGATTTGCCGGTCATCAACCCGAACTTGGCGACTGGTACAGCAATAACGGAAGTATGTACATCACTTCCGAAAGTTTTCTGCCTCTTGGTTTGCCCGCCGGTGACACATTCTGGACCTCGAAAGAGGAAGCCTGGACGGCAAAAAAAGCATTCATAAATGAACGTTTCAATAAAGATTATCCCGTGGAATATTAACTGTAAGTATTCCATAATATTGAATATGACAAGACGCAAAATCCTTTTTTTATTTTCAATACTCCTTTTTTTTCCGCTCAATGCTCAGAAACTAATTGATACCGGAGGAAAGGCATACAGCCGGACATCGGTAAATACGACCGTTTTCCGTTCCAACTCGGTGGTTAGTTCCGGTCAATATCAGTACGTGGCATACTACGATCAGGATTGCAACATTGTATTGGGACAAAGAAAATTATCCGGGAAAAAATGGACGTTGGCCAAAACACAATACAAGGGAAACTGCGCTGATGCTCACAATGTAATAAGTATCATGGCCGATGACGATGGATACCTGCATTTGAGCTTTGACCACCATGGAAATCCCCTGAATTACTGTCGCAGTCTTTTACCACATTCTCTGGAGATGGGAGAAAAACAAGCTATGACCGGAGCAGACGAAAACAATGTTACCTATCCTGAATTCTATCGGTTGAAAAACGGCAATCTACTCTTTGTGTACCGTTCGGGAGCATCGGGCAGGGGAAATATGGTGATGAAAACGTATAACCTGAAATCAAGAACCTGGGAAAATCTCCAAAGTGTACTTATTGATGGACAGAATAAGCGAAATGCCTACTGGCAACTGTTTGTAGACCGGAAGGGAACAATTCACCTCTCGTGGGTTTGGCGCGAATCACCTGGTGTAGAAACAAATCACGACTTGTGTTATGCCAAATCCAATGACAATGGTAAAACCTGGACGAAAACAAACGGTGAAAACTATAGGCTGCCAATTACTGCTGAAAGTGCCGAATATGCCTGGCGCATACCTCAAAACAGCGAACTGATCAATCAGACATCCATGTCGGCCGATTGTGCAGGTCATCCCTTTATAGTCACCTACT
>CALMZF010000215.1 GCA_937870645.1 uncultured Paludibacter sp.
CACTCATTGATGAAACGATACATACTTATTTTTAGTCTGATTTTAGCGGGAATTCATGCTTTTTCACAGACAGATTCGATTGCTTCTCCCAAACAAAAATCGGAAAAACCGGTCAAACATATAAAGGTGTGGCATATATCAGAGCAGCTTGCTGTGGCTGATACTATTCCCATGGATACGGCTACCATCAACTTTCCGGATCAAAATCCGGTGGAAACATTCAGTATAGCCAATTCATATGGTGGCAATCTGGGATTACCGCTTCAGTCCAAACTTTACTTCAAACGTCCACAGGGCTCCGATTTTCTGTTTGACAACGCTTACAAGCCTTACACGCTCGATGTTTCGTCAGCTTCATTCTACGATACTACTTTTCCATTTACCAACCTGACTTACCTCACCGGCGGTTCGGCCTATCGCCAAGAGGAGCAGGTCAAATTTTTGTTTACGGCAAGCCCATCGGGCAAGGCCAATTTCGGAACAACACTGGATTATATTCATGCAGTGGGTGAATACAACAATCAGGCTGCAAAACGATTTTCGGGCGGAATTTTCGGACGGTACAACGGTAAGCATTATTCGGCTAACGGGCTGGTAGCTGTCAATAATCATTTCAACTACGAAAACGGGGGACTGAGCGATTTGAGTTATCTCACCAATCCCGATCTGAATGTAAAACCGAAAGATATTCCGGTGGCCATTACCGGATATTCCGTATTCCGCAAAAATCAGTTTTATTACAATCACGGTTACAGCATTGGCTTCAACCGGGAAGTAAAAGTGAGTGCGGATTCCGTTCGGTCGGAGTACGTACCGGTGACCCGGTTTGGGCATACTATTAAGCTTGAGGAGATGAAAAAGCGATACTACGAACCTACCCTGGAGAGAAAGTTCTACGAATTTTCAGATACTACCCGAAAGATAGCCAACGATACAGCAGCAGTTCGTACTCTTACGAACCTGGTATCGATCAGTCTGGAAGAGGAATTTAATAAATGGATGAAATTCGGACTGACCGGATATGTGGAAAATGAAATTCAGCAATTTACCTACCAACCAGACACTACATTGTATCGGGCCACAAAATCCAACACCCGGGTTGGCGGTGTATTGTCAAAAAATAGAGGAACCAACTTTCGGTACAGTGTTTTGGGAGATATCTACCTGATTGGTTACAAGTTGGGCGAATTTCGACTGGAAGGCAAAGCCGTTGGCAATTTCAGACTGTTCAATCAACAGATTTCGCTCTCGGCCAATGCATTTATTCGGAATGAGGAACCGGCATATTACCTTCAACACTATTATTCCACCCATTTCCGGTGGGACAACGAATTTAGCAAAATGTACAAAACCCATGTGAGCGGTTCATTTTCATTGCCGAAATTGTATACACAATTGAATGTGGGTGTCGAGAATATTACGGATTACATCTATTTCAACGAAAAGGCATTGCCGTCACAATATCAGGGCAATATTCAGGTACTTTCGGCCGACCTGAAGCAGGATTTTCATTTTGGTAAATTTGTACTCGAAAACAATGCGGTGTATCAGGTGAGTTCAGTGCCAGATGTGCTGCCATTACCAGGTTTGACCCTGTTCCATAATTTTTATTATTATTCCAAATGGTTTAAGGATTTGTATCCACAGTTAGGTGCTTCGGTGCGTTATCACTCCAATTATTATGCACCGGCTTATATGCCGGCCACCGGCCAGTTTTATACACAGAAAGAGGTACTTATCGGAAACTATCCAATTCTGAACGTGTATGCCAATTTTCATCTGAAACAGGCTCGATTCTTCATTGAATACAATCATTTGAACAAATATTTTATGAGTGGCGCACATTTTTATATGCCCAATTATCCCATTAATCCTCCGGTGATGAAGCTGGGACTTTCCTGGAATTTTTACAACTAAGCATAAGGTGACTTCGAATGAAACGGTGTACGAAAATAAATACAGGCGTGGTGTTGGGATTGATAGCCCTGATATGCATCGGCGTAATTGTAACTCACAAAGTCTATACACCGACAGTAAAACGCGATTTTTCGGAAATCAGAAAATCAGGGCGACTGAGGGTGGTGACCGATAAAAGTTCGCTGGGATTTAAGTTGTATGATGATAAAATAGAAGGATTTAATTACGAACTGGCGAAAGCATTTGCCAACTCAATGGGGCTTGAACTGGAGATAATTCCCGAGAACAACCTGGATTCTGCATTGAATGGAATAAAAGAAAACAAATATGATTTACTGGCAATGAATATTCCTAACACGGCGGAAACCAAAAAAGAACTGGCACTCACCATACCCATTCTTTCGGGTCGCCAGGTGCTTGTGCAGCAGGAAATTATTGATACCACAAATCTGAAAGCCATTCGAAGTCATTATCTGCTGACTAACGACAGCATTTGCATCCCCGTCCGATCACCTTTCCGACAGCGGCTTGAAAACCTGTCCGATGAACTGGCCGATACCATCCGAATAGTGGAAATGCCTGATAAATCGACAGAAGATCTTGTTCAGCTTGTTTCGGCCGGAAAAATTAAATATACAATTTGTGATGAATTGCAGGCTAAAAGTTTGAAACGCACTTTTACAAATATAGATGTCTCCGTACCCGTTGGATTTACCCAGCAGTTTTCATGGGGTGTCAATCCCGAGGCCGGTCAGCTTCGCGATTCGCTCAATGCTTTTTTACATGATTTCCTCATGTCCAACGATTACTGGAAAATTTACCGAAAATACTATTGATAAAGTTAGAAGTCAGAAGTCGGAAGTCAGAAGTTTGCAGTTAAATATTTGATTCAAAACATCAAACATCAAACATCAAACTTGAAACTATAAACCTCACATTTCTAATTTCTATTTCCTAATTTTTAATTTTTCAACTATGCCATTAAATATCCCCAAAACCCTTCCGGCAGTCGAAACATTGCGAAAA
>CALMZF010000216.1 GCA_937870645.1 uncultured Paludibacter sp.
AAAATCCTTCGGCTTCATATGTGCTGCCAGGCAAGTTGGAACTAATTTCGCGCAACTTTTTTCGTTTGCCAGTTTGATGGCTTTGAGCATTTTAAATTCTTGCTCCACAGAAAGTCCGTAACCGCTTTTCACCTCGATGGTGGTAACGCCTTGTTGGTAAAGTTTTTCCGCCCTTTCGAAAGTTAGTTCTGCCAACTCCTCCACACTTGCTTCACGTGTTTTCATCACCGTACTCCAAATTCCACCTCCTGCTTCTGCAATTTCCAGGTAGGTTTTCCCGGCTAATCGCATGGCATAGTCATTGGCACGTGAACCGGCCGAGCATATATGGGTATGCACATCAATCATTCCCGGTAAACAAACAAAGTCTCCTTCCAAAAACTCAATATTCGCACCCGGATTTTCCTTGCGGAGTTGTTCAAAATTCCCCACTTCCAAAATCACTCCATCCTGATGGAGAATTCCGGCATCCGGAATAATTTCCAGTTGATTATCGGACAATTTTCCCCGCTCAGGTAGATTTTCCATGGTCAGGAGTTGGGTAAAAGGACCGGATAGAGTAGCCCCCCAGCCCCCTAAAGGGGGAGTTTTGGCGGGGTGTGATGAATATTTGTTCATATGCAATTGTCTATGAAATAATGTTTTTCAACAAAAATGCTTGTGCATTCCCCCTTTAGGGGGTTAGGGGGCAGTGTTTTTTCGCTTCTTCATATCCGGCATCGGCATGCCGGTAAATTCCCATTGCCGGGTCATTAAACAACACACGGCGCAGACATTCGTCAGCCCGTTCGGTTCCATCGGCTACAACCACCATTCCGGCATGCTGCGAATAACCAATTCCTACGCCGCCACCGTGATGAAACGAAACCCACGTGGCACCACCGGCTGTGTTCGACATTAAATTAAGCAACGGCCAGTCCGAAACGGCATCCGAGCCATCAAGCATGCCTTCGGTTTCCCGGTTGGGTGAAGCTACCGAACCGCAATCCAGATGATCGCGGCCAATCACAATCGGCGCTTTCACCTTTCCATCGCGAACCAGCTGATTGAAAAGCAATCCCGCTTTTTCTCGTTCACCCATACCCAGCCAGCAAATACGGCTTGGCAAGCCCTGAAATGCGATTTTTTCCTTCGCTTCGGTAAGCCATTTTTTCAAATGAGTATTTTCAGGGAATAATTCCATCAATGCGCGGGCGGTGGTGAAAATATCTTCCGGGTCACCGGAAAGCGCTGCCCATCGGAAAGGGCCTTTGCCGTCGCAGAAAAGCGGACGGATAAATTTTGGTACAAAACCCTCAAAGCCGAACGCGTTTTCGCAGCCACCCTGACGGGCAAATTCGCGCAAATTGTTCCCGTAATCAAAAGTAACACTTCCCCGTTCCTGCATTTCAAGCATAAAACCGACGTGTCGGGCCATACTTTTCAACGAACGTTTTTTATATTCTTCGGGATTTGTTTTTCTTAATTTCAACGCTTCTTCAAGCGTTAACCCATTTGGAACATATCCAAAAAGCGGATCGTGCGCCGAAGTCTGATCGGTCAGAATATCGGGTATCAGGTTGTCGTTCAGTAATTTTCCAAGTGTGTCGCCGATATCTCCCACCAATCCGATAGAAGTGTTTTCACCCTTTTCCACCGCTTCTTTCAGCCATGCCACCGCTTCGTCGTAGCTGTAAGTCATCTTGTCGACGTATCGTGTTTCCAGTCGTTTTCTTATTCTCTCGGGGTCAATATCCACTCCCAGGTATGCTGCACCAGCCATGGTTGCTGCCAACGGCTGAGCGCCGCTCATTCCGCCCATTCCACCGGAACAAATCCAGCGGTGTTTCAAGTCGCCGTTGAAATACTTCCGTCCGGCTTCGGCAAATGTTTCGTATGTTCCCTGTAAAATTCCCTGCGATCCGATGTAAATCCAGCTTCCGGCCGTCATCTGTCCGTACATCATCAGGCCGCGTGCTTTCAGTTCTTCGAAATGCTCCCAGGTTGCCCAGGCCGGAACCAGGTTGCTGTTGGCAATCAATACCCGCGGCGCTTGCGGATGTGTTCTCACCAATCCGATGGGTTTCCCGGATTGAACAAGCAAGGACTGATTTTCATCCAGTTCCAGCAAATAACGGATAATGTCTCGTACAGCCTGTACATTTCTGGCTGCCTGTCCGGTGCCACCATAAACAATGAGGTTTTCGGGATCTTCGGCCACTTCCCGGTCGAGGTTGTTGAGCAGCATACGCAACGGTGCTTCCGTCTGCCAGCTTTTAGCATGCAGTTCGCATCCGTGGGGTGCCCGATAATGCGGATGGGAAGCATAAGTTTCAATAAATTCGGTGTAGTTCATATTGGCCCCCTAACCCCCTGAAGGGGGGATTTTCTATTCCGCATTAGGGTTGTGCGGTTAATATGTTATTTTTTTATGTACGATTTCTGAAAGATTTGTGTTTATGTTTGCTCTTTGCGTTCTAATATTTCCCCTTTAGAGCCTGTCCCGAACTCGTTTCGGGAGGTGTAGGGGCCACTATATTCCAAACACTTCATCATCTTCATTTTTCAGATGAATGTGATGTTTTTTGGCGGTTTCGTTCAATCGTTTGATAATTTTCTTCGATTGCAGCAGTTTGATGGCATTTTCAATATCTTCGGAGAAAATCCGGTCGGTATCGGCAAAGGGGATATGTTCCCGGATTAAATCGTGCATGTCATCCAACAGAACATTGGATTTCATCGGTTTGCGAAAATCAAATCCCTGGGCGGCGCACATCATTTCGATGCCCAGAATTTTTTCCAGGTTTTCCACAATCCGGAGACTTTTGCGCACTGCAATGGAGCCCATGCTCACGTGATCTTCCTGCCCGAGCGAAGTGGGGATGCTGTCGGCACTGGCCGGAAAACAAAGCGATTTGTTTTCGCTCACGAGAGCCGCCGTGCTGTACTGCAAAATCATAAATC
>CALMZF010000217.1 GCA_937870645.1 uncultured Paludibacter sp.
GAGCATACGCATGGAGGAAGCATAATACCAGCCATCGCAGATACGTTCATCCATTACATATTTTAGCAGAATGCTTTTATATCCTTTCACATCGCCAGCTTTGTTTACGGTGTGTCGTTGCGATTTTTTGCCCATGGCCAGAAAAATACTGCAATTACCGAACTCGTAAAGGTGATGATAGATTGACTCCACACCGATGGAGCCGATATTGGTTAAAAAAAGGCTGCAATGCCAGGGGCTTGCCTGCTCAATAAATCGTGGCAGAAGACCTACTTTGTCCAACCATAATAGTGTAAAGACCACAACACGCATCAACCAGTCGGGTAAATATCCCAGAATTTTGGAGATTAAGTCTGAAGAATTCTGTTGTCCTGCTTTTTGATTTTTATTTTGTTCTTCGAGTATTTTTCTCGAAACATCCTGCAACGTATCGGTAGGCTGGAAATAAGGTTTTATCAATGTTTCTTCGCCCTCATCAGACAAAGAACGTTTTATTACAATAGAAAAATTGATATAATTACGGGCAAAAATTTTATTCCACATGATGAAGCGATTCAGGTATGGTCGTTGAGAGACCAGTCGAATCATGGAGGCGATGACCACGTGCATGATTGACAGACCGGGTATATCTTCCTTATGTTCGCGGATAAATGCTTCAATATGGTCAATCGGAATTCGTTGTTCAAAATAATTCTGAGCATCCATGCGTGTTCTCAGAAAATAGGGAATTACCGAAAATACGGCATCCACGTTGCGTACGCGCCAACCGTCATATCTGTCGCCCCAATGCCAGCGAAAATATTTGAGTTTGTTTTGTTTATACATTTGTATTAAATTTGATTAATTTTATTTGCGGTTTCAAAGATAATTTTTCTTTTTGGAAAAAAGGGCGTTTCCTGTACTTTTTTAGCTAAGCTGCTATATGTTGGTTTGCAGTTTCATCTGTTCGTTTTGGCTAATCTGATGCTGGTCAAGCAAAAAGCGGATCACTTGCAAAATTTTTTGTTCCTTATACGGCAGTTTCATCAGCAGCGTTCCGAGTGGTGTTGCCGCATCCCGGAGCAGTCGGATGATATCAGATTGAATTTGCTGAAACTCCGGCTCAGTGAGTTGGTTTTCTTTATTCCGGAGGCATATATCACATTTTCCGCAGGGTTGACTTTCATTTTCGCCAAAATAATTTAGCAGAATTTGACTTCTGCAGTAATTTTCTTCTTTGGCATAATCCAATACACTTTTTACCCGCTGAATATAGCGTTTACGGCGGTCGTCATACGCTTCGGGGGTAATAAAAAGCCTTGACAACTGCTCTCTGCGTGCCGTATAAGTGAGGAAAGGTGTTTTCTTTCTGGGAATAAATTTAATGATATGTTCACGGCTAAGTGCTATGAGTTGTTCGTACACCTGATTGTGTGACCAGCCCAGCCTTGTAGCCAGTGTTTCCTCGTTGATAGCTGCCATATCGGTAAACAGACCGGTGTAGGAGCGCAGCAGGATGTGAATGAGTTTGTCCTGTTCGGGTGTGGATTTATATGCGTAGAGTTGATCCTTTTTGACGGTAAAAACAACCTTGGAGGAACTGTCCTGTTCGGCGGTAAGTTCCAGATAACCGGCTTGTTGCAGTATTTTAACCGAATTGTAAGCCACCAGCACCGGGAAATGAAACTTACCGCAAAAATCTCCAATATCAAACACATAGGTGGCATCCAGTCCCGAACCTACTGCCAGTTCGTAGTAATTTCCGATGGCATCGTACACCTTTGCTACGGTTTCTTTGGGTGGAAATGTATCAGCCACCCTTTTGCGAAGTTTTGTTATATCCGTTTTGTTGAAAAGCAGAGTGGCGTACGCTTTCTTCTCATCGCGTCCGGCGCGTCCGGCTTCCTGAAAATAAGCTTCGAGCGAATCGGGTAAATCCATGTGAATCACTGTACGAACATCGGGTTTGTCGATACCCATCCCAAAGGCATTGGTAGCGACAATCACACGCGTTTCGCCCGATTTCCAGCGAGCCTGCCGGGCGTCTTTGATTTCATTTTTCAGTCCGGCATGAAAATGTTCGGCTGAAATTCCGTTTGTATTCAGGAAATCAGCAATTTCCTTTGTTTTTTTCCGGTTGCGCACGTACACCACCGAAGTTCCGGGTACTTTCGTGAGAATCTTCAGCAGGTATTCATCCTTATTTTCCACGGTACGCACCACATACACCAGGTTGGAGCGGTGAAAGCTTTTTCGGAATACATTTTTTTCGCGGAAATGAAGTTGCTCCTGAATATCGTCCACCACCTCGGGTGTGGCAGTAGCGGTGAGTGCCAGTACCGGGGCATCGGGCAGAAAATCGCGAATGGCAGCAATCTTAAGGTAAGACGGACGAAAATCGTAGCCCCACTGTGAAATGCAATGTGACTCATCCACGGCTATCATACAGACTTTCATCTGTTTCACTTTGACAATAAAAATATCGGTGGCCAGCCGTTCGGGTGAAACATACAAAAATTTATAGGCTTCATACACCGCATTATCGAGTGTAAGCATGATTTCCTTGTGTGTCATGCCCGAATAGATAGCAACAGCCGATATTCCCCTTTGTTTGAGATTTTCCACCTGATCTTTCATCAGTGCTATGAGCGGCGTCACTACAATACAAACACCTTCCATGGCCAGTGCCGGTACCTGAAAGGTGAGTGATTTGCCACCGCCGGTAGGCATCAGCCCCAGCGTATCGCGTCCTGAAGCTATGCTTTGAATGATGTCAGCCTGAAGAGGGCGGAACTCATCGTACCCCCAGTAAGTTTTCAGTATGTCCAGGTATCGTTGCAAACGAAAAGATATTTTTTAGTGGAATGCAAATGTAACTAAAAAAAAGAAAAATCACCCGGCCGCGGTAGCTGAATGATTTTCAATTTTTATTCTCCACAAATCAGTAGTGCTAATAATTAGCTGATATTGTGAGAGATGTTTATTCTGTCAGTGATGAAAACTTTTTAAGATGTAAGTTTCATGCAACTCCCGGGGACTGTATTACCTGCCTGTTCGGGCTGCTTTCTGCCTTTCACGCAGTCGTTTTACATAATCCGAGCCGGAAGAAGCTGTACTTTTTTTCTCCACAGCGGCTGTGGCAGAAGTGCTATTTGCCGTATTGGCTTTCAGTGCATTGCCTTTGACAGCTGCCTGTTTGGATGTGGAAG
>CALMZF010000218.1 GCA_937870645.1 uncultured Paludibacter sp.
AGTTGTCTGATAAACCGGATTTGTGGCTGGGGAACGTATCCTTTCGAATTATTCAGTCCGATAAAGCAGGCTTTTCCGCGGAAGAAAGCAAAAACATCGGTGCCCAATAATTGATTAAATAACGTAGAAGAGCGGGGTTTCGCTTCAGTCAAATCGTGGTTGCCAACAATGCTCCAACTTTTAGATGGTAAAGATGCAATGCAATCACGGACTTTTAATAGCATCGAGTCGTTATCATTCGATAAATCACCCATAAATAGTGTGAAATCTTTATTGCCATTTTGCATCAATTCAGAGAAGACTGTTTGTTGCGCGTAATGCAATTCCTCCATATCGTTCACCTGAACATCACCAATAACATCCACCCGGAATTCGGTTGGATTATCAACAGGTATCAAAGCGAAATCATGTCTAATGACGCTCTCTTTTGATTCGAAGTCAATAAATTTGAAAGCGCGGGAAGAGATGCCCTGAGTATTAAATCCAAAATTCCCCGGTAAAACTGGGAATACAGAACTTCCATTAGTCGCGGTTATCTGGTAAGTTCCCTTTCTGGTTGTTTTAACGATGGTATCACCGGAAGAAATAAGAACATCCTTTAATAATTTTTCTCCTTGCTGGTATTTTCCATCCTTATTCTTATCAACATAAACAATTCCTTCCACCTTTACTTGTGAAACAGAATAAAAGGGAATAATAATCCCCGAAATAAGCAAGAAAAAGAAATACTTAAGCATCATGTTTTGGCAGAAATAATAATAGAGGGAGCATAAATCTCCCTCTATTTCAAAATTTATTTATTTGAACTTAATAGTTGAGTTTAACGGCATTTACTTTGTTAATGCCACCCTCTACCTTAATATAAACAGCATATTGAGTGCCGGGTTCTATACTTTTAAGCATAATTCTTTTAGTACCCAACGAGTAATTTTCCAGGACAATCGGAGTATTCCACTGACGTGTTTCAGAATTCAACGTCACAATAGTTGGATAGAAATTATTGTCATAGTCTTTATAAAATACCATTGGATTTCCAGCGTTGTCAAGTGATAAATCAAAGCGACTTGCAGTTTGCATATTCTGTTTATTTGCTCCACCTGCTGACGTAATTGGTTCACCAACCTGAGTCCATGTTTTGGTGTCAACTGTATAACGGAAAACTGTTGGAAAATAAATTGAGTTAGTTATAGCATCGCTTCCGGCAAGTAAATATATTTCTTTTCCATCGTTTGTTACGGCCCATTCATTAGCAAGGATATTGGGTTGTGAGGCTCCTGTCGGCAGGAAATCACAAACTTTTTCCCAGGTGAACTCACCGTTATATTTGTAGAGCTTATAGCTTCCGCCAGCGCCCTGCTGGATAAAGCCACAGTAAAGAGAACCTGCGGCATTAAACATTGTTACAAGATAATCTGTTGCACTTACTCCTGCTACTGTTTGTTCTGCTAACCATTCCGTTCCATCAAAATACGAGGCAAGTAATGTCCTTTTTGGAACAGCACCTACAGCCACATTTGACATAATTCCAACAATTGGGTTATCGTCAGTATGGATACCTATGCCATCCAATGTACCGGTAACTGCATTTACAGTTCCGAACTCAACACCGACATTCGTCCATGCTCCATTCACAAATTTCATAACCTGTGATTTCTTATTTGTATTTACAAAAAAGGAGTAGGGTACGCCTTTGGAATCGAAAGCTAATGAAAGTGTACTCGAGGATGCAACATTTGTAAATCCTTTTGCACCGATATTAATCCATCCGTTACTTCCAAGTTCAACAACGGAAGCAGCTACACCGGTGTTTTGAATAAAAAACGTAGGAACTTTTGTTACGGGATTTATTTCCATATCGTAACTGTCAACTGATACGCCATTTTCTGCGTATGTGCCCAGTTGTTCTCCAACCAGCATTGCGAAAGATACACTGTCAACGTCGGCTATTTTGGTTTTTATGGTTGAACCATCTTTTTTTGTTACAACCATATATTCGCTTTGAGCAAATAAATTGAAAGATAAGATGCTTATTACAGCTAATAGTAATATTTTTTTCATGATTTTTTTTATTTAATTTATTATTCGCGAAAATAATGTGAATGAATTGATTTATTTTTTAATAAACTTGAACGATTGCTTGTTGGCAGTAACTATATATATACCTCGTGGTAATGACGATACGGAAATAGTCGCCGAATTATTTGAAATCTGGTTAACACTCGTTGCAAGCATCATCCCATTAATATTATATATCATGGGTTTAGTCAATTTTTCTGTACTTGTGATCAGGATATAATCTCTCTGCATCAGAAAGTTAATTCTTTGTTCATTCTGTATTTTTTCTACAGAATTCAGTACAGCAGGTTTAAAGTAAAACTTAGCCACATTACTGCGTGGATAGGTAGCAGTAGCTGTTGTGGACTTAAAGACAACATCATTTCCATTGTTGGTTACTGTAAGCTTTTCTGAAGCAATGAACTGCACTTCCGTGCCGTCTTTCAGACGTACCACAAGGGCGTTCTTTTCTTCAGCAGCTTTCAAAGATATGGAACCGACCAATAGCAATGCTGCCGTAATTAGTGGGGTAATTTTTCTAACCATAATCTTAAAAATTAAATTATTAATAATGAGTTTTGTGAAAAGAAATATATTATAATTGAAACTTCCGGAATTCGATTAACTATTGTTTTGTAATTGTATATTGACTTCCTAATTTACCCGGACCAATGCGCCCGATAGTAACTGATGGATCATTGCTTGATTCTAAAATAATCCGAACACTGTTGTCTTTCGTGTTATTCAGACTATTTGGCAGCCAATTTATCTGTATCGTTTTTTCATAGACTCCGGGTTCGAATATTATGGGATTGGAATTTGTTTCAGGCAACGAATAGTCCACCCCTTCCTGCAGTCCGTCTCTGGTTACAACTTTGTATTGTACTTCTAAATTTTCGGTTCTGAGCTTTGAACTAAGCTTCACATAATAGGTTGCAGTAAACCGGGCTTTGCTGTCCATGGTGGCAGATATGCCTCCAAATTTATCTGTGAGATATACGAAAGGGGCGTCAAAGGGCTTTTCTTCTTCAGCGCATGCACTCAAAAGGAGCAGCATTAAAGTGGAGAAAAATAATATGTTGTGTCTTATTGTAAGTTTCATGTCCTTATTTATTTCTTTATTTATTGAAAATATCTGATTAGTATCCTTCGTTCTGTTGGATTTCAGGATTAGCTTCTTTTTCCACCAAAGGTATTGGCAGGGCGAAACGATAATCGGGATAAACCAATCGGCGTATGATGCTGTTAGTCGCTTTTTCACGAATTACATCTTTCTTCTGACGTGCAATATCAAAAAAACGGTGTCCTTCAAAACACAGCTCTTTGACCCTCTCTATCTCAATGAATCTGTCAACATCTTCATTAGATGCATAATTTAGAACAACTTCCGAAGGACTAATCCCAAGCGCGCGGGCTTCCAGAGTTTTTACATCTGAAATAGCTTTGTCTGGAAGATTCTGATGCATAAATGCTTCTGCTCTGATTAAATACATTTCAGAGGCGCGTAAAACGAAAATATCGGTACCTTTTTTGGGATCGGACGTGTCTTTCATATAATACTTCATATTTACTTTACCGGTTTTGGTCTCAGGCCTGTAGTAGAGTAAATCCTTTCTTATATCCCTGCTATCCGTGAAAAGCGAATAAAGTGTATCGGCAGGAAAAGCCAGCGCGGAACCATACTTGTAGAATGTACTTGTCTGCTTTCCCGCATCATATGATGCGAGTCTGAAAATTGCTTCATCTCCAATATAGTTCTGAGAATACATGCTTAAATATTTATCCCTCGGAGTGAGTCCTTTAATACTGATAACTTCTGTTGCAAGTTTTTCTGCCTGCTCCCAGTTTTCCATGTAAAGATAAACACGCGCGAGCAGTGCTTTACAAGCTAATGGCGAAGCGTAATGCGCGTCAAAAGTATTGTTTGTGCCAAAAGTTTCCAATGCTAAATTCAAATCTTCAATAATTCTGTCGTATGTTTCTTTTACGGTAGAACGAATAACCGGATTATTGGCTGAAGGATTTTTGGTCATCACGGGAATTCCAAGGTGTGACGCGTCTTTTGTATAATTCCAGGGTTGTGAGTAGCACAATACAAGATTAAAATGCATTAATGCCCGGAGAAAATAAGCCTGTGCACATATGTTGTCAATCTCGGCAGCATTGTGCGGGTAAGCAGTTTTTAACCCGGGAGCATATTCAAGAATATTATTTACATTGGACATGACAATAAATCCCCTTTTCCATAAATAACCTACCGCGGATGTTTCCTGTGAAGGTTCGGATGTGAAATTATATTGTTCAATCATATTGCCGCCGGTAATATTTGACATTCTCACCATATTGCCTGCTACATCCCCGTATTTTATAAATTCATTATCGTAGAAATTATAGGTAACACGATAAGCACCGGGTAAAGTTGCCCTCAAACCATCTAAATCAGCAAAAAAAGTATTTGTGTCATTTTTGCCAATGACATCCACTTCCAGAAAACTGTTGCAGCTCGTGAAGCCAAACAAACTGAACAGCAAAATCAAATTATATAAATATCTTTTCTTCATTTCGCTTTTTATAAACTAAGATTTAAACTCAGTGAAAAACTTCTTTCAGTTGGATAGGCGTTCATTAACGTCTTATAGCTGTTAAATTCTATACTTTGATCCGGTGTCCACAGGTAAAGATTATCACCAATAAGTGATAAAGAACAGTTCTGAAGTTTCATTTTATCACAAAATCTTTTAGGAACAGTGTAGGATAAAACTGCATTTTGAAGTCTGACATTGGTTCTGTCATGTAAGTACCGGGTCGATGACATGGTCGATTTGCTCGTAATGGTTGAAATTCTCGGATTAATTGCCAGCTGACCGGGTTCTGACCAGTGTGATATGGCATCTACTCCTGAATTACTGTCTGTTGAGCTGTATCCATCTCTCAATCCTCTTCCCTCAAGTGTGCTTAAGGTATATCCGCCCAGACTATAATTAAACATAAAGCGGAATGAAAAATTCTTATAGGTGAAAGTGTTTGTCAAACTTCCTACGCCCCAGGCGTCAGGGGTTTTATCGTCTAATATTACTCTGTTGTCGGTGCTGTAATTGAAAGTCACGTTGCCATCCTTGTCATACCACATGGGAGCGCCGGTAGCAGGGTCAACACCGGCCCATCTGACCAGATAAAATGCGCCTTTCGGATGATTTTCACTCCATACCGTAGTTCCATAGCTGGTCATCATGCCGTTGTAGAGTTTAGTGATTTTGTTGCTGTTGTGTGAGAAGATTAAATCGGTTGACCACTCAAAAGTTTTATTTTTGATGTTCTTGGAATTAATGGTAAGTTCCACACCCTGATTTCTCATTTCACCAACATTCGCGTAGAGTCTGTCGTCGCTGATTGTTCGGGAAGTATATATTTTCGTTAATAAGTCTGTGGTGTAATTATTATAGTATTCCACTTCCATGTCTAAATTTTTCCAAAGCGTTGTTCTAAAGCCTGCATTAAACATGGTTGTCTGCTCCCAGCTTAGCCCGGGATTTGCAATGGAAGCGCTCACAGCACCCAAAATTCCATTGTATGAATAAGTATCGTCATAAGAATAGGTTCCGGTATTGATTGATGAATCTATTCTCGAATTTCCATTGGTTCCTAACGATGTTTTAAATTTCAATAATTTAATAATCTCACTATTGAAGAATTCTTCGTTATGAATATTCCAGGATAATCCCAGCGAGCCGAACTTTGCCCAGCGCGAATACTTTCCAAAGGATGAATTGCCGTCTGCACGGGCATTAGCGGTAAAATAATATCTGCTGTTATAGGATATTTGTGCCTGTGCCAGATAAGACAGGGAGCGTTTTTTGTCGAAACTGCTTGACCCGTTGCGTGAGGTTGATTCCGAATAACCAATTTCCTGTATGTGATCATTCAGGAAGCCATATCCGGTTGCATAGAGTGTAGAGTATTGGGTGTGTTGTAATTCAATACCCGCTAATCCACCTACATTAAACTCGCCAAATTTCTTCTGATAATTTAAACGAAGGATGTTGTTCCAGTTTAGATACGAGGCGGAAGCTCTGCGTGAATAACCCTTGGGTTCATTATTTACAAGTCCGTCCAAAGTGGTGCGCGCACTGTACATTTCTTCATTTGTGGTCATTAAATTAACTCCAAACTGTTCGGTTAAATCCAGACCGTCAAAAATATTAAATTTGAGTGTTGATGTTGCGTCAATGAGAGATGTTCTTTGAATGTTTTTATTGTCTTCTCTTTCCGGAATGGAATTGCTGAAAAACTTTTGATCTTTCCATACACGTACGGGATTTCCATTTCCATCGTAACTAACGCTTTCCACAACACGGTTGTAGAGCCTGTTGGTATATCCGTCGGCTAAATAGGGACTATAAATCGGAAGCACTTCGTAATACTCATTACTTACCGCGAATAAATTATTTTGATTGTATGAAGCCGATAATGTAGTTCCGAATGTTAATCGCTTCGCGAATTTATAATCAGTATTGTACCTCACTGAAAATCGTTGCTGATTGTTGGTTTTAATCGTACCTTTTTCGTCGAAATACGAAAGAGATAATCTGTTTGAACTTTTCTCGCCGCCACTTCTTAAGGATAATCCCGCTTCAAAGGTTTGTCCCTGTCCGAAATACAAATTTCCCCAGTCAACATCAGTCGTTGAGTAACTGTTTAATTCGTTGTCCTGAAACGGAAACGCGTTAATATCCTGTCCGCCGTTCACCCAGGCTTCTTTGGCATAAGATAGATATTGCGAAGCATTCATCACTTTATAACGGGTGCTTTGGTCAATGTTCGAAATACCGTATCTGATATTAGCGTTTACAATTACATTATCTGTCTTTGATCCTGATTTTGTTTTTACAATAATAACTCCGTTTGCTCCATTAGCTCCGTAAATGGAGGTGGCGGAAGCATCTTTGAGTACTGTAATTGATTCAATGTCGCTTGGGTTCAGATAGGATAAAGGGCTTACTGTATAACTTGCTCCGGGCATCATATTGGTGCTCGAACCCTGATAAACAGGAACTCCGTCAACTATCCAAAGAGGTTCATTCGAAGCGCTTAATGATGCTTCTCCACGCACCCTGATGTTGTAACGCGTTCTGGGTGAGCCGGGTGAATCAGAATTAGGTTCCACTGTTAAGCCCGGAACCAGACCATCAAGCATTTTATCGATTCTGGCAGGTGGAAGGAATTCAAGATCTTTTGACTGAACCTGAAACGCGCTACCAACCATGTTCGAGCGTTTTTGGGCAAGTCCGTAACCGGCTTCAATCACAACTTCTGAAAGTAGGGTGGATGACTGGAGCTTTACTATTATATCTTTCGTATCGGGATTTACCGTAATACTTTTTTTCTTCATCCCAACGTATGAAAAATGGAGTGTTACAGGAGAACTTGTCAGGTTGACAACAAATTTACCATCGAGGTTTGTAACAGCTCTTTGCGATGTCTCACCGACACTTATAGACACGCCGGGTAAAGTTTCTCCATCTTCTTCGTTCATGACGACACCTTTTACAGTATAGGCGTTGCCCGTTTGAGCATAACAAAAAGAGTTGAATAGTATTAAAATCAAAGATTGTATAAAAATAAAATTTCTAAGTCTGTACATAGTTTGTTCAAATTGGAATCACAAAGGTATGAAAATATATTAAGGTCTTACGAAAAGTTATATTAAAAACTGTCAATAAAAGACTTGTAGCGCATTTGCAAAGTTAAAAGCAATTTGTAATTATGTTTATGTGATTTTTTATCTGATTGAAATAATTATTTGAAGACAACTGAATTATACGACAATATTATGGTTGTAAATAATAAATCGTCAGAAACCA
>CALMZF010000219.1 GCA_937870645.1 uncultured Paludibacter sp.
CCGCATCGGACTGTTTGACATGATACTGCTCAAGGACAATCACGTGGATTTTGCAGGCGGCATCGAACAAGCCATTACCCGGACAAAGGAATACCTGAAAGCCAAAAACAAAGATCTGAAAATTGAAATAGAAGTACGTAACTTCGATGAGTTACAGCAAGTAATGGATATTGGAGGCGTTGATCGCATTATGCTCGACAATTTCAGTGTTGAAAATACGCGAAAAGCAGTAAAAATAATTGGCGGCAAATATGAAACAGAGTCATCGGGAGGCATCACCCTCGAAACCCTGCGCGACTATGCCGAATGTGGTGTGGATTTTATCTCGGTAGGCGCACTGACACATTCCATTAAAAGTCTGGATATGAGCTTTAAGGCTGTATAATATTAAAATAAATCTGCCTAACAAAAAAAACCGTTTCCTGTTTTGGAGACGGTTTTTTTTTGATAAACGGTATAGGAATTTTCGTTTCTGAAATGTTATAATTATACGGAAATATTTTACCTAACTAATCTAACCATCAGGAGGCAAAAAAATGGAACAAAACAAACCGTTGGTCATTACCATCAGCCGGCAGCTTGGTAGTGGTGGTGGATATATTGGTCAGCAACTGGCAAAAAAACTCAGTATGTATTATGCTGACCATGAAATAATTACAAAAACTGCAGAAGAACTTTCGATGCTTGAAAAAGACCTGGCTTTGCAGGAAGAAAAAATTGAATCTTTCTGGAAAACGTTCCTGCGTTACAATGTTTCGGCTCCCGAAGTTTATATTCCTGCATCCTACAACTTTTTTCCCACTTCCGAACAGCTTTTTGAAACAGAATCAGAAGTTATAAAACGCATTGCCGGTGAAAATTCCGCCGTTATTATGGGCCGGTGCGGTTTTGACATTTTGCATGACCATCCGAATAAAGTCAGTGTTTTACTGTATTGTAACTTTGAAAACCGGATAAAACGTATTCAGGAACTCCGTCACCTCACCGAGGAAGAAGCCCGCAAAACAGTCATTCAAAGTGATAAGGACCGGGAATTGTACATCAACAGCTTCACCAAAAAGAAATGGATGGATGCCCGTAATTTTGACCTTTGTATTGATACGGGCAAAATCAGTTTCGATGCGTGTGTGGAACTTATCATCGCTTACCTGCAGTCAAGAGGATGAGTTACTCCGATCCCGAATTTATAAATCAACTCATTTTTGAGCCGCTCACCCGCAGCAACTGGCGGCTGTTTATCGAATGTTAAGCTATTATACCGAAAAAAAGAGTTGAACAAGCTTTTTTTGTATTTACCCGAAAATTACCGATATTTGCAAAGAGTTACAATCTGAAAGTAACTCTTTTGTTTTATTCATCATTGAAAACAAGAAAATGAAACACACATGTCCAAGTAAAATATTTTTAACACAAGGGCATGATTGAAAAACTCACAACAAATGTTAGACGCTCAATATTCCCCCTTTAGGGGGTTAGGGGGCAGATATATAAATTACAAACACATGAAAATAGCTATTATTGGTACCGGCTATGTCGGGCTGGTTTCCGGAGCCTGTTTTGCCGAAATGGGCGTAGATGTAACCTGCGTGGATGTCAACAAACAAAAGATTGACAATCTCCTGAAAGGCATTATTCCCATTTACGAACCCGGACTGGAGGACATGGTGCAGCGAAACGTGAAAGCCGAACGGTTGCACTTTACCACCCGGCTGGAAGATATGCTGGACGAAGTACAGGTGATTTTCAGCGCGGTGGGCACTCCACCCAACGAAGACGGCAGCGCCGATCTGAAATACGTATTGCAGGTGGCCGCCGAAGTGGGCCGGAAAATGAACAACTACGTGCTGCTGGTTACTAAAAGTACCGTTCCCGTGGGCACAGCCAATCTGGTGAAACAAACCATACAGGCAGAACTTGACCTACGGGGTGTCAGTATTCCGTTTGATGTGGCTTCCAATCCCGAATTTCTGAAAGAGGGCGATGCAATCAACGACTTTATGAGCCCTGACCGAGTGGTGGTGGGTACCGAAAGCGAAAAAGCCAAAGAATTGCTTACCAAATTGTACCGTCCGTTCCTGCTCAATAATTTCCGCGTTATTTTCATGGATATTCCTTCGGCCGAAATGACCAAATATGCTGCCAATTCCATGCTGGCAACCCGTATCAGTTTTATGAACGACATTGCTAACCTGTGCGAAATTGTGGGTGCCGACATCAATATGGTGCGCAAAGGTATCGGATCAGATGTCCGTATTGGCGGAAAATTTTTGTATGCCGGTTCGGGTTACGGCGGCTCGTGCTTTCCCAAAGATGTGCAGGCACTCATCCGCACCGCGCAGGAAAACGGCTACGAACTCCGCCTGCTCCGCGCAGTGGAAGATGTAAATAACATCCAGAAAGAAGTTCTTTTCAGAAAACTGACCAAACGCTGGGGAATGGAGATGAACGGTAAAAAGGTGGCAATCTGGGGATTAGCATTCAAGCCCAACACCGATGACATACGCGAGGCGCCGGCTTTTGTGGTGATAGAAAAACTCCTTAGGGCAGGTGCAACGGTGCGTGTGTTTGATCCGATAGCCATGCCTGCTTCCAAAGAACGAATTGAATTTCTGGAAAAAGAACAAAAGAATTTTCCCGAAGCAGAAAAACTTGATTTTTCGAAGGTATATTTTGCCAATGACATTTACGATGCAGCCGACGAAGCCGATGCTTTGCTGCTAATGACCGAATGGAAAGAATTCCGCATGCCAAGCTGGAATGTGATTAAAAAATCGATGAAAAATCCATTGGTTCTCGACGGTAGAAATATCTATGATAAAACTGAAATGAAAGAAATGGGCTTTGAGTACGAAGGAATTGGGTAAAAAAGCGCCCTAAATCCCCCAAAGGGGGACTTTTAGAACATATGGTTATAAATAATTCCTCAATCAGGGATTTTAATAAGATGCAAAAAAAACCGTTTTATTATTACTTCAAAAAAAATCTTACCAGAACTTGACATTGAACTGTACAAGCAAAAAAAAAAGGATTTCGAAAAAATGAAATCCTTTTTTTATGGAATTATATGTTGATAACTATTTATTTACGCGATATTTTTCATTTCCGTTTTTCAGGAAGTCAACAATCTGCTGAGCAGCAGCAATACCAGCATTCACATTGGCTTCAGCAGTTTGAGCGCCCATTTTTTTGGCAGTGGAAAAATACTGTTCTCCTGCTTTTTCCTTCATTTCGGCTTCATTATCGGAAGCTACATCCGTTACATATTTGAATTTCGGATTATCGATCATGTGCTGCAGTAGATCCGCTTCATTTATCACCTCTTTGCGCGCTGTATTCACCATTACCGCGTTTTTAGGTAATAATTCAAGCAATTCCTTATTGATAATCTGTCGCGTTTCGGCAGTCAGCGGAATGTGAACCGAAACGATATCGCTACCCTGATAAAGCGTTTTAACCGAACAGGTTGGATTGACACCTTCAGCCTTAATATCTTCGGCGCGGCAATAGGCATCGTAAGCCAAAACTTCCATTCCAAACCCTTTGGCGATGCGGGCGACATTCCGTCCGACATTTCCATAAGCATGAATACCCAGCTTTTTACCCATCAGTTCGGTACCGGAAGTTCCGTTGTAAAAGTTACGTACGGCATAAACCAGTAATCCGAAAACGAGTTCTGCCACAGCATTGGCGTTTTGTCCGGGCGTATTCATCACACACACTCCGGCTTTGGTAGCTGCTTCCAGATCCACATTGTCGTATCCGGCACCGGCACGAACCACTATTTTCAGTTTTTTTCCGGCCCGGATTACCTCCTCATCCACAATGTCGCTGCGGATAATTACGGCATCGGCATCGGCTATGGCATCCAGCAACTGCTGTTTTTCGGTATATTTCTCCAGCAAAGCCAGTTCATAACCCACACCTTCTATCTCGTTACGAATTCCGTCCACTGCTACTTTGGCAAATGGTTTATCGGTTGCTATTAGTATTTTCATACGATAAAAAGCTGCCCCCTAACCCCCTGAAGGGGGAATTAGTGAGCATTTTTCAATGTTATTTATGTAAATTATTTGTTTAAAATGTTCAAGTGTTTGGAAAACCTCTGTTTTGCACTATCAATTCCCCCTTTAGAGCCTGTCCCTGCCTGTCCCGATCTATCGGGAAACTTGTTTCGGGAGGGTTAGGGGGCCGGTGTTTAGTTCTTTTTCTCAAATTCCTGCATGCAAGCCACCAACGCTTCCACACTTTCGAGCGGACAGGCATTGTAAATGGATGCACGGAAACCTCCCACTGAGCGATGACCTTTGATGCCCACCATGCCACGTTCTTTGGCAAATGCCATGAAATCAGCCTCTTTATCCTTGTATTCTTCGGCCATTACGAAGCAAACGTTCATGATGGAGCGGTCTTCTTTCACAGCAGTTCCCACAAACATTTTATTGCGGTCAATTTCATCGTAAAGCAGATTGGCTTTCTGCATGTTGAGTTTATGCATGGCTTCCACGCCGCCCAGGTCTTTGACCCATTTCAGTGTTTCGTGCATTACGAAAATAGAAAATACCGGCGGAGTATTGAACATGGAATTGTCTTTTGGAGTTTCGCCAATGTGGGTTCTGTAATCCACCATAGTTTGCAGTTTGCGGTCTGCCTTGCCCAAAATATCCTTCCGTACAATTACAAATGCAACTCCGGCAGGACCCACATTTTTCTGTGCTCCACCGTAAATAAGTGCATATTTGCTTACATCCACCGGCCGCGACATGATATCGGACGACATATCGGCCACCAAAGGAACGGGACTGGTTATATCTTCATGAATTTCAGTTCCGTAGATGGTATTGTTGGTTGTGATGTGGAAATAATCAACATCGGTGGGAATGGTGTAACCTTTGGGAATGTAGGAGTAATTTTTATCTTCGGACGATGCCACCACTTCTACTTCGCCGTAGAATTTGGCTTCCTTGATGGCTTTCTTAGCCCATACACCTGTTTGCAGATAAGCTGCCTTTTTGTTCAACAAGTTGGCCGCCAGGTAAAAGAACTGAGTGGAAGCGCCGCCGCCCAGAAACAAAACCGCATATTCATCAGGGATGTTGAGCAGGTCTCTCCACAACTGTTCGGTTTCGGCCATAATCCGCTCCCAACCGGGTGTGCGGTGCGAAATTTCAAGAATTCCGATACCTGTTCCATCAAAATCGCGAATAGCATCAATGGCTGCTTCAATAGCCGGTTTGGGCAAAACACATGGTCCTGCATTAAAATTATGTTTTTTCATACTTGAAATTTTATGAATTATACTTCAGATTAATGCCACAAAATTAAGGATTTTATTCTGTAATAACCTTACCCGGAAAAGAATATTTAGTCAAAATATTTGGTTATTGTATGAACATACAAGCGACTTTCATTCCCGGAATTAAAAAAGCAGAATTCTGACCGATTTCTGCTTTTAATTTCTACTTTATTTTGTCTGAATTCTGATAAATTTTAAAATCTCTTCCAACGCTTTTGGCGAGAATGTTTGTTCTATTTTAGCATATTCAGCAGGAGAACCGGTAGTGCTTTCCTGAAAAAGATGATTTAACCCGGGAAGTTCCACTGCCGTGAGTTTTTTGTTTCCGCTTTCGCTGAATGCTTTCCGGATGGCAGCCAGATTTTCGGCAGAAGGAACCTGCAGGTCTTTAGAACCGTTAAGTGCCAGAGTTGGGCATTTCACTTTTTTGAGCATCGGAACAGGATCGTATTTGATAAAAAACTGCATCCAGGGCGAAGAAAGCTGGTCGGTATATGCCTTTACCTGCATGTCGGATTGTTCCTGAGTTGCATTCTCTGTTAATCCCGGAAGGTCTTTTATGTTATTTAGAAAATAATTTTTCAAATCGGTTTTCAGTTTAGTTGTGTCATTTGAATTCAGCACAATATCATAAGCCCCGGAATTGAGTTTGATTGTTTTATTTATTTCCTGTTCGCTCATTCCATAGGCTTTGCTGATTGCTTCGGTTTGAAGTACAAGCAGTTCTTTGCCCCGCATGCCCGGGCCAGCAAGCATCACAATGAATGCCGCTTTTTTGCTGCGGACAGCCACCATCGGAGCAATTAGTCCGCCTTCGCTGTGACCCATCAGCCCGATTTTCTTCTTGTTGATTTCTTTTCGGGTGGTAAGATAACGAACCGCAGCTTCGGCATCATCAGCAAAATCTTCAGAAGTACACTTTTGGAAATCGCCGGTGGATTGTGCAGTTCCACGGTCGTCGTAGCGGAGCACTCCAATTCCGTTTCTGGTCAGGTAGTCGGCAATGACCAGAAAAGGTTTGTGCCCCATCAGTTCCTCGTCGCGGTTTTGAGGGCCGCTGCCGGTGATCATCACCACCACAGGAAATTTTCCCTCTTTTTTGGGCAATGTGAGTGTTCCGGCCAGCGTATCGCCGTTAGGATTGGTAAATTTCACCTCCTCAGAGTAATAAGGATAAGGTTTCTGCGGCTCTTGCGGACGCAGTACTTTTTCCTTTTCTACCGGTTGAGCCGAAAGATCCAGCGGAAGTGACATGCCCATTTGGGTAAAAGTCCCTTTGATCACTTTGTCCTGACCAAGAACACCGGTGTACGTTACGCCTATCATTTTCACCTCAAATTTCAGGGTGTCGTTGGCGAAAGTCACCCGATCAACCGGAATGCCTTTTGCACCCTGATCGGGACTGTCCATAGTGGCTTTATAGCCGTTTTCCGCTTGCTGAATATTAATCACCAGGCGAAGTTGCTGACCCTGCACTTTCAGAATTCCGTTCCAGGAACCGGTAATATTCTGAGCAAATGTCGACAAAGAAATCAGGAATGACAGTAAGATAAATGTTGTCTTTTTCATTGGAAATATCTTTATAATAAATTTTAGTTATAAAAAATCCTATTAAATTTAACTTACATAGAATAAATCATCAAAAAACCTTACTTCCAAAAAATCCCCCCTTTAGGGGGTTAGGGGGCTGGTCTATTTCCCCGTTATGATCCTCTT
>CALMZF010000220.1 GCA_937870645.1 uncultured Paludibacter sp.
AGATATAAAAATTCCGGGTCATTGCTTTCACCTGAATTACTTCACCGGGTGGCATATTTTTTCATTTTGTGTCCCTGTCAGGGTTGACAATTAAAAGTGGATAAAAATTCCATTTATTGACAATGAAAAATCACTTTGACATTTTACTATCAGTTTTCATCCTGTATGTTGTATTCGAAAAAAATCACACTTAATCCGTTATTTTTTTTTGAATGAATTTTTCTAAAAAGCACCGAAGTATGCATCGGATATTCTATCTTTACACATTCAAAAAAAACTGTATGAAAGCAAAATTTCTTCTTCTCGTCTTTGTTGTTGGTCTCACACTGCCCGCTATGGCTTACGATGCATTCGGACACCGGATAGTAGCCACCATAGCTTACCAAAATCTGACTTGTCATACCCGCCATAAAGTAGATAAGCTGCTGGGAAAACACGGATTAACCTACGAATCCACCTGGAGCGACGATATTCGAAGTGATTCGGCTTACGCCTACAGCTACGACTGGCATTTTCAAAATCTGCGCGAAGGCATGACACCGGCTGATATTCAGACCCTTTTCCAAAACCCGACTGCCGAAGGACGCCATCTGTTTTTTGCCATCGACAGCCTGAGTGGCAGTCTGAAAAAAAACAAAAAAGACCTGGAAGCCCTCAAATTTCTTATACATTTCATAGCCGATGCCCATCAGCCCATGCATCTGGGACGTGCCGAAGACCGCGGTGGAAATGATGTGATGATCAAATGGTTTGGCAAAGACATCCGCCTTCACCAACTGTGGGATACACAGATGATTGAAGGTCACAATTTTTCCTACTCCGAATACACAGCTTATCTGCAGGATAAATTTGCACCCCGAAAAAAAGAATTTAAACAACAATCGCTGCCACAATCGGTGGAAGCCGTTTATCTGGTCCGCAACAAAATATATGCATACAATTACACCAATCTGAGAGCTTACACCTATATGTATCAGTTCAATGATGACCTGGATGAAATGCTGTACCGCGGAGGAATTCAGCTGGCCAATTTGCTGAACGAAATTTTCTGAACAGGGTAAAACAATCATTGTCAACAGACAGGATATCAATAGTTTAAAATTCATTTAAATAACAAATGAATTAAAACATTTTTCACGATTTTTTGTTATTTATAGAGTATTAACTTTAAAAACCAACAATCATGAAAAAATTTTTACCGTTTACTCTGTTTGCTCTTTTCGTTTTCTCTATCCCTGTTGCTGGCCAACATCATCCATTCCATCAGGATATTAAAAAACAGACTATCCCGGGTTCACTGAATATTGCCCGTTCTATTCGGGATCTTCAGTCACTGAAGACAAGTGCAGTGCTCACCACCCAAAAAATTGACGAAATAATAAAGGCAGCTCAGGCACAGGCAGTTCAGCCTGAATTACTTGACAGTATGCGATATTGGGACTGGAATTCCGATATCGGTAACTGGGTGAATGACGAAAAAACCATCATGATGACGTACGATATGAAAAACAGGCTTGTCAGTGCAATAAATCAGCAATGGGACATTGATGCTGGTGAGTGGGTAAATGAAATAAAATACACCTACACTTATAACAGTAACGATGTGATGACCTCAGTCCTCTGGGAGAGCTGGGACGGTGAAAAATGGGTAAACTCCATGCGCTCCACCATGACCTACGATGCCAATAAAAACATGATTACCTCTAAAACAGAAATGATTTTTATGACCATGTGGATGACATTTACCTTCACCACCATGACCTACGATGCCAATAACAATGTATTGACCCAAATTACTCAATCCGGCATAACAGGAACTCTTGTCAATGATTCAAAAGAGATATACACCTACAACGCAACAAATCACAAACTGACCTCTCTCAAGCAAACATGGGTAACCGACCAGTGGGTAAACAGCACTTATACCGTGAATACTTACACCAGTAAAGGAAATGTACTAACCATCACCAATCAGGTATGGGATGCCGGGGCATGGCTTAACACTGATAAACGTACATATACTTACGACACAAAGGAGAACATTACCAACATTCTAAATCAAATCTGGAATTCAGGCTGGAAAAATCAATCTCAATGGATTTCGACCTATGACACCCGACAGAACGAAATTAGTAGTATTCGGCAAATCTGGGAAAACGGAGCCTGGGTCAATAATTCCAAAAACAGCTATACCTACAGCGCTACCGACGAATTGCTGACTGATCTTCATCAAAACTGGGGGGCAAATGACTGGGTGAATGATGTGCTGGAAACCCGCACATACGATGGAAATGGAAATAATTACCGCACAGAATATCAGACGTGGCTCAACAATGCCTGGTACCGGTCTGCACTCGATGTGGAAACCTATGACTCCAACAATTATCCGATAACCTATTCCAGCAAATTATTCCTCGAAAATGGCATTACCGTTAGTAACGGCGACAGCACCCGCTACTATTACCGACCTGCAACCGGTGTTTACAATCTGTCCGACGATCAAATCACTGTTTACCCCAATCCGGGTAAAGGAAAATTCGTCGTGTCATCGTCAGAAAATATTGACGGAATTGAGATTTTCAATTCAGTGGGTGAAATGGTTCTGGACGATTCAAAAATCGGCAATCAGCTTAAATCGTTTGACTTATCTCTTTACAATAAAGGCATTTACGTAATAAGAATTAACACAGGCAACAAATTTTTTACAAAAAAATTAATTCTTCAATAACCATTCGAAGCGCAAAATTCAGAATTTCGAGAAAAAATCATAAAATGGACAGAACAAAGAGGTGTAAATAGCCGATTGTCTGTCCATTTTTTCATTTAATCCGTAAATGTTGTTTGATTTAATTTATGATTTTGTAACTTTGGAGCATCCTCTGGTATGTGATTTTCGAATATAAATTCCGTTCTGTTACCTTTTATCTTTTTATTAGTGAATATGGCTTCTATTTCAGAATTCTGAAAATGCGCTGCTCACTTTTATCTGATTTTTTAGAATAATTTTTTTAAGAAATTTACCTGCATCATGAGAAAGCATTCCTTCATTATTTTCTTTTTATGTATTATTGCTGTTATCAGGGCACAGACCACCCCCGATTCCTTGACTTTATCCCCAGGCGATACCGTCACCGTTTTTGCTACTGAAACGATTAAGAAAAGTACGGAATCATCGGGCAGTAATGCTATACCACAGTTCAAATACAGAAATAATGATTCGCCATTGGGTGTAAAACTGGCGTGGGGTATGCTTTTGAACTCTGCACAGAATGCTGCCATGATGACTGCTCTCATTCTGGGTCCTTCTGAAATATCCAAATGGGAACATCCCGACCGGCTGAAGTGGTATATGATTAAACAGAAATATCAGAATGCCTACACAAAACCTCCTGTAATTGATCCTGATCTGTGGATCACAAATTATATCGGACATCCGTACCAGGGCTCGCTTTATTTCAATACCTTACGTTCTCAGGGTTCATCCTTCCTTGAGTCGTCCGTTTACAATCTGGCTCAGTCTGTACTGTGGGAGTATGTATGGGAGGCAGGTCTGGAGCAACCAAGCATTCAGGATCTGATAGTAACCCCGATTGTAGGTACAATTATGGGAGAATTATCCCATCGGGCAACCGCAGGTATGCGCAGAAATGGCTTCAACTGGTATGAGAAAGTGCTTGTTTGCCTTATCAATCCCTATTATGCTGTCTTTAACGGTTTCAGCAACAGACCGTCAAAATAATGTTACAATTCATTGATTTTAAGTGGATTGTAAGATATCCCCTCGTCAAACACATCTTCCTGTTCCTTGCGTTTTACCCATTTTACGATTACGTTGGTGAGTGGCAGTACCAGAATTTCATACCCGGTTTTCATGGCTGTCTGTGTGAGGATAAGGGTCATTAAGTCGCCGTTGGGAATAACTCCGACAAATGCAATGGTGAAAAAAACCAGCGAATCGGCTCCCTCGCCTACCAGTGTGGAGACCACTGCCCGCAGCGAAAAATTTCTTCCTTTCTGAAATATTTTCATTTTACTCATTACCATTGCATTGAGAAATGAGCCTATAAGAAAGGCGATAAAACTGGCCAGACTGATTCGTTCAGTATTGCCAAGCACAAGCTGAAATGCCTCCTGATGTGAAAAATTTTCGGAACCGGGGACTACGATACTCAACCGAAAAATAATCACCGTCAGAAAATTCATCAGAAATCCGTACCAGATGATCAGCCGGGCTTTTCGGTAACCCCATACTTCGGCAATGATATCGTTGATAATATATGAAACGGGAAAAATGAGCAAACCGGCGGTGGCTTCAATCGGTCCGATTGAAATCAGTTTTTGTTCTACTATGTTTGCTACGATGAGGCAGGTTGTGAATAACAACCCGCAGGCCATAAAGGCTACGGAAACTTGTTTTTTCATTTTCTTGTTTTTTTAACGTGGTATTCAAGCACACGTGTGGATTAAATTTATTATTTCTCCAGCCCCCTAAATCCCCCCAAGGGGAACTTTAAGAACATATTATCTATTTTTATCAATAAAGCATTTTCTTAAAAAACTCAACAACCTGTATAGTTACTCTACCAGAATTTGTGAAGGGGCAAAATTTATTCGTTACTACGCTAACTATTCAGATAAATGCATTAAATCCAATTTGTTTGGGATAAATCATATGCGCAAAGATACTATTTTTTTCGGAAACTGAAGGTATCGGGCACAGGATCGTATCCACTTCCACCCCAGGGATGGCAGCTTAATATACGCCTGGTGGCCAACCAGAGACCCTTAAATGGACCGTGTTTCTTTACAGCCTGTACAGCATATTCCGAACACGTGGGAGTGTATCTGCACGATGGTGGTTTCAGTGGCGAAATAGCATACCGATAAAAGTAAATGGGCAACAGAATAATATATTCCAATATCTTAGTTAGAATTTTCATCGGTCTGATTGGGTACGGATAGATTTTGTATCAATTTTCTCAGGGCATTTTTCATTTTCCTTTCCAGCAGTTCGTACTTTTCCACCTCATTGCTCACATACTGAAATGAAATGTGAAGCTTCAGGTTGTATTCAATTGCATAATCTGAAATTTCCTGTTTATTGAGCCTGTAAACTTCGCGTATCAGTCTTTTAATCCTGTTTCTGTCCACCGCATGTTTGAAGCGTTTTTTTGGTACACTTACCATCACCCGCACAGGCACAGACTCTTTGTCATCCGCCATCCTATAAACCACCCTGAAAGGGAAAGACATAAATGCGTTGCCCAACTCATGAAGCCGGGTGATATTTATGTCACCGCATAAATGTTCTTTTTTGGGAAATGTATTCATCAGCTGGTTAAAAAAAAGATATCCCAAAAGTACGAATTTTTCGATACATTTGGGATATTATGTTATTGATACGGCGAATATCTTTATCCGATATTTATTTTTTACCGTTGTTTTTCTTAGCTTCTTTCAGAAAATTGTCAAGTCCCATGGTCATGGAAGGTACGCCTGGCGATGGTGCTTCGAGGTCAAGTCGTAAACCGGCATCACGCACTGTTTGAGCAGTAGTGGCTCCAAAACAGCCTATTTGAATATCTCCCTGTTCGAAATTCGGAAAATTTTCAAGGAGCGATTTTATACCTGCGGGACTGAAAAAAATCAACATATCATACTCAAAGGGTTCATCGGGTGCAAAGTTATTGCTTACAGTGCGGTACATGATACCCTGAGTGAATGTTATTTTCGAATTCTCAAGAATAGACATAGTCTCTTCATTGCGCACATCGGATGTGATATACAGGAATTTTTCTTCCTGATGCTTATTTAATACGGGGATTAAATCGGGAAATTTTCCCGTCGGGCTAAAAAATATTTTTCTTTTACGATACTGAATGTACTTTTGTAAGTACAATGCCACTGTTTCTGAAACACAAAAATATTTCATTGATTCGGGAACCGTAATTCTCATTTCTTCGCACAACCGAAAAAAATGGTCGATACCGTGACGGGCATTGAAAATTACAGCAGTAAATTCAAGAATATTAACATGCTGAGCTCTGAATTCTTTGGCGGTAACAGGTTCAACTTTAATAAACGGACGAAAATCTATTTTTACGTTATGCTTCTCAATGATATCGTAATAAGGAGATTTTTCGGTAGTTGGCTGAGGCTGAGAGACAAGTATCTTCTTAATTTTCAAGACTTTACAGTTTAAAAGAATAAAACATCAGACAATTAATTCATAAACCCGAAACAAAACGAACAGAGGTATAATTTCGAGCGTGCAAAGATATAGAAAAAAATAAAACAGAGCTAATTTTTTTGTATAAAAATTTTGAAACAAGGCGATAATCAGCAGTACATAAAAACAGCCAAAAAGGACAGCAGCAACAAGTTCCAGAGACAACTTCCACGTCGGGGGTTGAAACGTATATAAAAACAAGACCGGAAAAAGGGCAGTGGCAAACAGGGTGAGAAAGTTGAAATACAAACTCAGGTAATTCTGAACGGCTTTTTTGTTGAGAAAAACACGTCCTACCGCCTCTAATATGAGATATTTGAATAAATAAAATGCGAGAGTAACACCTACAACCTTTCCGTAAGTTTTAATATCAAACCTGCCGGACATTTCAAAAAAAAGTTCGAACACAAATAATGAAATCACGCCAATAGAGCATGTTATTGCTAATATTTGCGACTGAAGATTGTTGAGCGTTGATACACCGGATGTTCCCCAACTGTAATTGTGCTTAAAGGTGGACCGGATATTCTGAAACAGCTCACCGCCCGATTTTACAATACTTGCGGCCAATAAGATGAAAAGCATTATAAGAAGGATAAATACCCAGGGTTCATTCATGGGTAATGAAGGATGTGTCACCCCGGGCATTCCTGTTGGCAATGAAGAAGCTGCCAGTTTGGCGGAGTCGATGCGTGCAATCGAATCGGCCCGGAGCAGACTATCGCCTACAGCAACCGAATCGATTTTAACTCGGCTTAATGTATCAACTGCTTTTATGATGCTATCTGTAACCGGCATTAAATTCTGATATTCTAAATTTTGGCAAATTGACGCAGATTTTCGTTCCAGGTATGTGCATTGGCTATGGCGTCGAGAATTTGATCGGCTGATTCCACGACAGTCCACATTTTCAAATGATCAGGACGCATAAAGAGTTCGTCGGCCGCCTGTTGCAATTGCGCAATCAAATGGTCGTAATATCCATCAACATTCACAATTACAATCGGTTTGGTATAGATACCAAGTTGCTTCCAGGTAATGACTTCGAGCAATTCCTCCAGCGTGCCCACACCTCCGGGGAGTGCCACTGCAGCATCGCCAAGGGCGGCCATTTTTTCTTTCCGTTCGTGCATATTGTCGGTAATTATCAGCTCGGTCAGTCCGTCATGATGCCAGGCTGCATCTATCATAAACTGAGGGATTACACCTGTAACTTTTCCGCCTCCATCGAGCACACTATCGGCTAATACACCCATTACACCTACAGAACCGCCTCCGTAAATCAAACGTATTTCATTCTGTGCCAGTATTTTGCCTGTCTGAATGGCGGCATCGAAATATTTTGAATCAATTTTACTGCTCGAAGCACAATAAACACAGATATTTTGCATGGTTAAATCCAGATTATACTGTTATAAATATTTTGCAAAAATACGGTTTTCTTTCCGTATTTTTGAGGGATAATCCAATTTTGAAATAAAATGATTTTAGTCACAGGAGCAACCGGCATGGTGGGCGGACATTTAATCTGGCACTTGTTACAGACCAATGAACGGGTTTCTGCTTTGAAACGACACCCTGATTTCGAAGAATGTCTGAAAATTGTATTTGAATTTTACACCGATAAACCCGGAGAATATCTGCGTCGGGTGGACTGGGTGGAGGGCGATGTGCTCGATGCTGACAGCCTGAAAACGGCATTCGAAGGCGCAGATTATATTTATCATTGCGCCGCCATGGTCAGTCTGGGTAAAAACGATGAAAGTATGTTGCAGACCAATGTAGGTGGAACGGGAAATGTGGTACGGGCTGCACTTGCCTGCAAGGCGAAAAAACTGTGTTATGTCAGTTCCATTGCAGCGCTTTCGGACGATACCAGTCACGGACCGATTGATGAAAATACACCCATAGAACCGGGAAAATTGGTTTCAACCTACGCACAAAGCAAACTGCTGGCAGAAATTGAAATTCAAAAAGGCATCGAACAGGGATTAAATGCTGTAATCGTCAATCCGGGAGTGATTTTGGGCATATCGGCTAAAATGACGGGAAGTGGCGAACTTTTCAAACGGGTGAAAAAAGGATTGCCGTTTTATACTTACGGAAAAACAGCCTATGTGGATGTGCGCGACGTTTGCCGGGCTATGATTGTATTGATGAATAGTGAAATAAATGCCGAACGGTTTGTACTGGTCGGTGAAAATTGTGCGCACAAGGATATACTGCAATGGATGGCCGAAGGATATCATGTTTATCGACCGTTTATAGGGTTTGGCAAATCACTCATTCCCGTTGCAGGTTTGTTCGAAATAATGGGCAGAATATTTGGTTTCACGCCCCTGCTTGATCGTTCGTCGGCTCTTACTTCCATCAGCAGGAAAGAATATTCCAGCCGGAAATTTCTCTCCACCTTCGATTTTGCATTTACACCCATCCGCCAATGTATAGGCGAAATGTGCGAATTTGACCGCCACCGGTAAAAAAAACGGCTTCACACCTTATAGAGCGTAAAACCGTTTTCCATCATTAAAACTTATGAAAAATTTTTTATTCGGCTGAGAATTTATAGATGCACCATTCGTCGTACTTTTCGCCCGGACGTAACACCGGTGAGGGAAAATGCGGATAGGCAGGTGATGCCGGAAAACCTTGCGTTTCGAGACAGATAGCACACTGAGCATCATACTCTTTACCGTATTTACCCGTTTGCTTTTCCACCCAGTTGGCAGCATAAATCTGCACACCCGGCTGTGTGGTGAGCACTTCCATTTTGCGACCGCTTTTCGGTTCATAAATGTAACCCGCCAGCGCCAGTTCATGCGGCTGATTTCTGCGAATGACCCAGTTGTCGTCAAATCCGCGGTTAGAAGCATATACCGGATCGTCAATCCGTTCTTCAATTAATGTCGGTTGGCGGAAATCATACGGAGTTCCATCCACTTTCAGTACCTCGCCGGTCGGACAGGTTGCGTCATCCAGTGCTGTATGAAAATCGGCATTCAACTGGAGGATATGGTCGCGTACAGGCCCTTCGCCGGCACCTTTCAGATTGAAATACGAATGGTTGGTTAATCCTACAATCGTTGGTTGGTCGGTTGTAGCTTCGTAATGTATTTTGAGTTCATTTTCGTCCGACAATTCGTAAGTTACGGTCACATCAAGGTTTCCGGGATATCCTTCTTCTCCGTCGGGAGAAAAATAATGAAGTACAATTTTATTTTCCGAACTTGATTTTACCTCCCAAACGCGCATGTTGAAACCCACCAGTCCACCGTGCAGATGATTAGGTCCGTTGTTAACAGCCAGCGTATATTCTTTACCATCCAGCGTGAATTTGCCATCCTTGATACGGTTGGCAAATCGTCCGCAGGTGGAATTGAAATAAGTTTCTTTGGTAGTAATTTCTTCGAGTGTATCAAAACTCAAAACCACATCGGCAAGCTCACCTTTACGGTCTGGAACCCAGAGTTTTACAACCCGGGCACCGTAATTGGTGATTTCAGCCGACATCCCTTTGTTGTTTTTTATTGTATATATTGCTATCATAATATTTTTTCATGTACTCTCAACCGATAGATTGCGGTAAAAGAGCGTATTATTAAAATGGGATATTATAAATGAGTAACCGTTGAAAATGGTTGATACTACTCCACTTTCATGGCTCCGTTACCAATTTCAGCAATATAGAAGTCGGGTTTGATATTGATTTTTGCTTCATAAGCAGCACCCACTTTTTCCTTGAATTCTTCGATAGCTTCATCTTTCACCAATGAAACTGTGCAACCTCCAAATCCGCCACCGGTCATACGTGAACCAATCACGCCATCAATTTTCCAGGCTTCTTCGGCCATGGTATCCAGTTCAGGACCGGTCACTTCATAGTCATCGCGCAATGAAACGTGTGAAGCATTCATCAGTTGGCCGAACAGGGTGATATCGCCGGCTTTCAGTGCTTTAACGGCATCGGTGGTACGCTGAACTTCGCCTACCACGTGGCGGGCACGTTTGTGAGCTACCGGATCGGTAATGGCATCCTGTACTTTTTCGAATTCGGCTTCAGTCAGCTCGGCCAGATATTTTATTGGGCGAACATTATTGAGTTGTTCCACAGCCAGTTTGCATTCGGCAACCCGTTGATTGTAAGCTCCCGAATCTAATTTGTGAGGACTGTGAGTATTTGAAATCACCACTTTCACACCTTCCAGTTTTACAGGCACCAGTTCAAAATCGAGTGTATCACAATTCAAAAAGATTGCATGATCTTTTTTACCGTTTGCGCTTGCAAACTGGTCCATGATACCGCAATTAACCAATGCAAATTCATGTTCGGCTTTTTGGCCAATTTTTGCCAGTTCGGTACGGCTCAATCCTGTGCCGAGCTGATCATTCAGTGCATATGCGGTAACCACTTCGAGGGCAGCAGATGAGGATAATCCCGCTCCGTTGGGCACATCGCCCCATATCATGATATCAAAACCTTCTTCGAATGTAACTCCGCGTTTTACATACTGTGCAAAAACACCGAGCGGATAATTCACCCATGAATTTTCCAACCGTTCAGTTAGTTTGTCAAATGTAACTTTTACGACTTCAGGCTGGTTGAGTGAGCGGAATTGTACGAATTTTTCTCCGTTTTTGCGGATTAACAAATATGTTCCGAAACTCAGGGCGCAGGGGAATACAAATCCTCCGTTGTAGTCAGTGTGTTCGCCAATAAGATTGACGCGACCGGGTGAAAAATAGACGGCATCGGCTTCGTGACCGTAAGCTTCTTTGAATGATTTCTTCAGTTCTGTGACTTCCATAATGTATTAAGTTTATTGATGATGAATAAAGTTTGATGAAGGGTGTAAATATAAATTCCTGCAAATTTACCGGAAATAAGCAGAAATTTTTGTTAACAAATAATTGTTAATTGTTAATTATCAATATATGTGGGGAAAAAACCGATTTAAAAAGGAACGGTGGCGGGATCCTGTTTTTCTATTTTTATAATTTTATCGACTACATACTTGCTGAAACCACGCCAGGGCAATACACCTTTGTATTCCCTGTAATGCAATTCCATATCTTTGCCGCTGCTCAGCATCAGGGTATCGGCTATCCCTTCATTTTCCACCGAAAATTCAAATTCGTAGGATTGTATGGTAGAACCGGCCGTTTTACCCGAAGAACGAAATCCTGACTGTATCAGTTTTCCTTCATAGGTTTTGAAAACCACCCCTTTTCTTACCATATAATTGAGTTCGCCGGCTTTGACACCCTCGCCAAATACAAAATAATACTTGTAGTAAACGACACCCGATAATACCAGTAATACTAACAGCGATATAATCCAGATTGCTTTTTTCATTTGATACATCAATTTATTTTGTTGTCAATAATATGCAAAGAGTTAATTGATTGCAAATATAGTGTATTTTTTAAGTCCGGTTGTTTTTTTTCTTAAAATCTGGTATCATTTTCATTATTTCTTGCTATTTTTACCATCGGAGAAAAGGAGTAATAAGTTGATTTCAGGATAAATATAACACTGAAAAACATATCATTAACTTCACAAACAACTACAATCATGGAAGACAAACTTGTAACATTAGCCATCCGCACCTACCAGCGTGCCCAAATGATTAAAACGGTACTCGAACAAAGCGGTATTGAAACACAGATTCATAACCTGAACCTGGAACATCCCGAAATGGCTGTAGGTGTGAGAGTACGCATAAAGGAAAGCGACCTTCCACGTGCACTGGTGATAGTGGAAGAAAAAGAAAAAGCCTGGGAACTGGAAGAATCGAAAGATGCACCACCCAGGGGTCGAAAAATTCTGATTCCCATCGACCTTACCGATCAGATAAACGACGTATGTCTGTATGGTTTTCAGTTTGCAGAGAAACTTTATGCTGAAGTCATTTTTCTGTATGCTTATTTTACACCGGCTTTTACAATCACATCCAATAATGAGATAAACACTTACAGCCTGGCCGACAGTGAAATGCTGCGGCGGATAGTGAATACAAACAGTGCAGATGTGGAAAACCTTACTAATCTGATAAACAAATGGATAGCAACCGGAAAAATTCCGGATGTTAAATTCCGGTTCGAACTCAAAGAAGGGGTGCCCGAAGATCAGATACTCGAAATGTGCAAAAAAGAACAACCGGTAATGGTGGTTATGGGTTCGCGCGGCAAAAACAGAAAGGATGAAGAAGTGATTGGAAGCGTAACCGCAGAAGTGCTCGAATCGTGCAACGTCCCGGTATTTGCAGTACCCGTTGATTTACCGGTAAAATCACCGGCCGAAATTAGCCGTATTGCTTTCCTTACTAATTTTGACCAGAAAGATCTGATCGCCATCGACACAGCCATTTCCTTCTTTAACCGCGAAAAACTGGAACTCATTTTCATACATGCCTCTCAGAAAAAAGACTCGTGGGACGAGGTGATGCTGGCAGGAATAAAGGAATATTTCAGTAAACATTACGAAGGAATAAAAACCGAATATGCTATCCTCAACCGCGATGAAAATTTAGACCAGATCCAGCAATTCCTCTCGGAAGCCAACATCGATATGGTTGCACTCAATACCAAGAAACGAAATATTTTTGCACGCTTTTTCAATCAGGGAATTGCCACCAAACTGCTTTTCAACGTGGATACACCTTTACTGGTGATGCATTTATAATAAACTAACCAGCCCCCTAAATCCCGACCTCACCCCAACCCTCTCCAAAGGAGAGGGAGAAAGAGGGGGACTTTCAGAGCATATGGATTGTTATTTTTTATCAATAAGGTATTTTTTATAAAAAATATTATTTTCTGAAAACATGGAATATTTCCACTCTTATAACTTAACAAGAGGCTGAGTAGAAACATTTATGATTAGTTAATATGTAAATGAAGAAAAAACCAATCAGAAAGTTATCTCTCCTGTTACACAAATAATTAATTCACAATGAAAAGAGTAAGCGCATTGTTTTTCCTGTTTACTGTATTGTTGGCACTTCCTGCTCAGGCACAGAAAACGGACAACAAACTAACCAAGCTGATAGAAAAGGAAGTCAACGGTTTCCACGGCATTGCCGGGATTTACGTCAAAAACCTGAAAACAGGCCGGGAAGCCGTTTACAATGCTGATACACTTTTTCCTACGGCCAGCACGATTAAAATTCCCATCATGGTGGGAATTTTCAATAAAATAGTGAATAAAGAACTGAATTACTATCAACCGTTGACCTATTCCAAAAGAAAACAACTGTATGCCGGTGACGATGGCCTGATTGCATCGTTGCAGGACAGTTCGAAAGTTTCATTGAGTATCGTTCAGATGCTCAGCATCACTACCAGCGACAATAGTGCCAGTCTGTGGTTGCAGGAATTAGCCGGCACAGGCACAGAAATTAATAATCTGATGAACAGTATTGGTTTGAAAAACACCCGCGTTAATTCCCGCACACCCGGACGCGAAGACATCCGCGAAATCTACGGCTGGGGACATACCACCCCGCGCGAAATGGCAGGTTTGTTGGTGAAAATACGCAACAGGGAAATACTCACACCGGCTGCCTGCGATGAAATGTACCGGATATTGGGTACCATTTATTACGACGATCGAGCTCTTAGTCAGATACCTCCAACAGTAAAAACAGCCTCGAAGCAGGGTATGGTGAGCGAATCGCGATCGGAAGTGGTGCTGGTCAATGCACCACACGGTGATTATGTTTTTGCCGTTTACACCAAAAATCAAAAAGACCTCTCCTGGAAAAAAACGAATGAAGGGCGTCAGTTGATTATCAGCATTTCAAAACTGCTGTGGAATTACTTTGAACCAACCTATGGCTGGAAACCTGCCGAAGGATACGATGAATTTAACGGAGCTGATTAAAAAACACGATGAATGCGGATAAATATCAAGTATTATCCCGATTTCAGGAAAAAGTAGAAGGGAACAAGGTCAGGTGCCGCATTTGTCCTCATAATTGTGTGATACCCGATGGAAAAACCGGTATTTGCCGCACGCGGATTAACCGCAACGGTACGTTATTGTCCCTCGCGTACGGCAATCCGTGCTCAGTGAGTATCGATCCCATTGAAAAAAAGCCTCTCTTTCATTTTTTCCCGGGTGAAAAAATTTTTTCTCTCGCCACAGCCGGATGCAACTTTCGCTGTCTCAACTGCCAAAACTGGCAGATATCCCAGTCGGCACCGGACGAAATAAGCAATTATGATTTATCGCCGCATGAACTGGTTCGTCAGGCGGAATTATCCGGCACCCGGCTGATAGCGTTTACCTACACCGAACCGACTGTTTTTTACGAGTATATGTACGGTACTGCCCAAACAGCGCATTCACGTGGAATGAAAACTGTGATCGTTTCCAACGGGTATATTAACCGGGAACCGCTGCTGGAATTGATTCCTTATCTCGATGGAGCAAATATCGATTTGAAATGTTTTGACAATGCCACTTACCACCGACTTACCGGAGGCCAACTTCAGCCGGTACTCGATACATTGAAAATTCTCCGTGAAAATAAGGTCTGGCTGGAAATAACCAATCTGTTGATTCCTTCATTCAATGACAAAACCGAACAAATTCGCTCAATGTGCAACTGGCTGGCAGATAATGGTTTTATTGATACACCCATTCATTTCAGTCGTTTTTTTCCCAACTACAAATTAACCGAAACGCCGCCAACACCCATAGAAACATTGATTGAAGCCAAAAACACGGCAGAAAATGCCGGATTGAAATTCGTTTATATCGGTAATACTCACCAACCGAACGGTGAAAACACCAGTTGTCCTCATTGTAAAAGAACGATTATTGGGCGCACTGGATTTTCTGTTACCGAAAATCATGTCGTGAAAGGGAAATGCCGGTTTTGTGGCACAACAATTCCCGGAGTATGGGAATAATCACTTTTCTTCCTGAAAAACGGTAGCTGTAAACGTATAAATATCGGCATCTTTCCACCCATCCCAACCGATACCGGCTTTGTCGCGGGCACAATGTCCCAGAAATTCGTCGAGGCTCCACCCTGTTTCTGTAGCCACTTGTGGTAAAAATACTCCGGTATGACTTCCCTGGCGGATAAAAACGCCATGAATTCCAAGCTTAATTTCAGATACATCATGGATTAATTTCAGCGGTGAAAGTACCGAAATTTCTATTTCAATGTCATCCAATTCCTCTTCAGTTACGGGCATGAAACGATGATCATGCCTGGCAGCCGACAAAGCCATTTTTCTCACCGTCTCCACAAGTGGTTTGTCGGCAACAATCATCCCGATGCACCCGCGCAACCGGCCACGCTCATGTAGCGTAACGAAAGCACCGCATTTTGTCTGCAAAGTTTCTGAAATAATTGCTGGTTTGGGTATTGAGGATGTTCCAAAAAGATTTTCGATTGTACGCCGGGCTTCCTGCAACAATAGTTTTTTTTCTGATTCAGTCAATGCAAATTCATCTTTTTCCACGGTACTTTTTTCTTTCACAACAATCGCCCAGTAGCCCACCACCTGATTGCGTTCACCGTAGTGGCGCACGTCGCCGGAATTACAGTATTCCACGGCTTCATAACACAGATTACTTTCTTTTTCGGTCATGTACATCAGTGTCAGTACCGAAGTCCATCCACACAAGCCGGTGAGCAGATTGGGTAGTTTTTTTTGCGCCTGATCGGTCAGGGTGGCTCTTAACACATTCGGATTTTCCGATAATATGGCATTTTTTGTAGACTTGTCAACCTGAATGGCATCGTCGTATGCCGGATAATGTGAAAAATCGGTACTCACAATAAACAGATTATCGGGATTGAAATACGGCTTTAATGCCAACGCTATTTCCCGACAAACTTCAGGATTATTCGTTCCCAAAATTATCGGAACAATTTTGTAATTGCCTTTCAACTGATGATGTAAAAAAGGAAGCTGAACCTCAATACAGTGATCCCGGTAATGTGCCGGACGATAATCGGAAAACAAAGCGGGATATTTTTCGATGAGTTCAGTGGCCAATTCCAAATCCACTACGTGGCTGCCGTAGGGCATTATAAAATCACCTCCGCCAAAGACCGAAGCTCCCTCAAACCGGAAATGATGCGACGAACCCAGTATAAAAACCCGTTGGCAGGCAACAGATGTGTCAATCTGATTGAAAGCGGAAGCAGCTATCCTGCCTGAGAACACATACCCTGCATGCGGACTGATAATGGCACGAACCTGTTCATGATTCTTTGGTACAGCTTCCTGGAAAAGGCGCTCCAATTGCTTCTCCAGTTCGCGGGCATCAGCCGGATAGAATTGTCCCGCAACAGCAGGATGTCTATCGAAATTCGAAAAATCAGTATTCATAATTTCAAGTCTTTTTTCTCTATTAAAACGGATAGAAAGGCTGATAAGTTTGAACGCGAATGTAAAACTGGTTGATCAATTACAAGTTGGATTTTTTTAAGCGAAATAATTTGAGAAAAGAATTACAATTTTTCCGAAAATGGTTTATTTTTGTGATTGAATTTTCCGGAAACAACAGATTTGGTGCGTTCCTCTAACGGTTAGGAGATCGGTTTCTCAATCCGACAATGGCAGTTCGATTCTGCTACGCACTACAAGATTTTTTTTCAAAGAAATCAGAAACTGGCGAGTACATCGGCCAGGTGAATTCCTTTCAGTGGAAGTTTGTGTTTACTGATATAACCATTGATATTCATCAGACACGAAGCCTCGGTGCTGATGATGTATTCCGCCCCCGATGCCAGTGCATATTGAACTTTCTTCTCAGCCATAGCAGCAGAAATATCGGGATTTTTTACGGCAAAGGTTCCCCCAAATCCGCAGCAGGTTTCACATTCTTCCATCTCAATAAGTTGCAGACCATTTACCCTACTGAGTAATTCCCTTGGTTCATTTTTGATGCCGTATTCACGCAGTGCCGAACAGGAATCGTGGTAGGTAACCTTGTGGGGAAAAGCAGCCCCAAAGTCGGTAAAATGCAGCTTATTCACCAGAAAATCGGACAATTCGTAGATATGTTGTTTCTGGTTTTCGAGCTGTTGGAGTAACCCGGGCTTATCTTTAAGTAACTTATGATAATGATGAATGACAAAAGAGGTGCACGAGCCCGAAGGCGAAACGACAGGCAAAGCCGGATCAAAATCATTCAGAAATTTATATGCCAGCACAGCGGCTTCATCCCAGTATCCACTGTTAAATGCCGGTTGTCCGCAACAAGTCTGATTGGGATTGTAGCTGACTTCACAACCGGCTTTTTCCATCAGTTTAATGGTGTTGAAACCGGTTTGAGGGTAAAGCTGATCAATATAACAGGGAATAAAAAGCTGTATTTTCATCAATATTTCTTGTTGAATTATTCGTACACTGTATGCTTTAATTTCAATACCACAAATCCACAAAAACGGGCAAGTGATCTGCAAATCCACCCTGATATTTCATTCCAATGTACGTTCTTTTTGGCATTTTACCCAGATTAGTATAATCGTCTTCGAGCAGAAAACCGGCATCGAACACATGCATATCTTCCTGCGTGGTGAATATTTTGTTGCCCGGATTGAGCAGGCTGCCCGAAACAATAATCTGGTCGAGCATGCCCCATTCGCCACCGAATTTGTGCGAGCCTTTACCTTTTTCCTGCAGTCCGAAAGCGAGATTGTAAAGTCCCTTACCGGTAATTTCTTCGGTAAGCGGCCGTGCCCGAAGCACATCGGTGATGCTGCTGTTGGTGGGGTAATCGTTAAAATCACCCATGATTACAATCTTCGGGGCGATCACAGCATTCATAAGACTGTCCACTTTTTGCCGAACGGCAGAAGCCACAAACACGCGGCGATCTTCTGATTCAAGTTCACCACCAAGTCTCGAAGGAAAATGGCAAACAAACACATGCAGTGTGTCGTTGTTGGGCAATATGCCCGAAGCAAATAGAATGTCGCGGGTTGTGGATGTTGTATTTGGGAAGGTTATACGAATAGCTTCGTCGTGAAAGGGTTTAAACATATCAGGCTGATACATGAGTGCCACATCAACGCCGCGGGCATCGGGCGATTCGTGATGCAGGTATTTATAACCCAGATTTTTAAGCGGAGAATATTTAGTCAGGTCACGCATACATTTTTCCGATTCTATTTCGCACAATGCGACTAAAGCCGGAGCATTCCATCCTCCGATAGCTGCAATTACCTTCGATATATTAATTTGTTTGGTCTGGTACTTGGTGATGTTCCATGCCCGCAAGCCTTCGGGCAGATACTCTTCATCGCTGGTCAGCGAATCGTCTACCACATCGAAATAATTCTCCACGTTGTAGCTCACAATTCTGAAATTTTGCTTTTCGTGATCCTGCGCATAGGCTGTAACACAAACGAACAAAACGAAAACGATGGGATAAATATGTTTCATTGTTGGCGTTTTTGGTTACTTATTTCGGCTTTTGGGTTGCCATTCATACGCTCCTGCATCGGGTTTGTTGTCCTCCAGGCGATTGTTTCCGTTGAGGTCAAAGGGATATTTTTTGGCAGTTTCCAAATTGCCGATATTGCGTGCCGGTGAGACCGAATCTGGTCTGAAATTGTAATAAACCAAGTTCTCGCTATCCAGATAAGTATTTACAAATACAGTATCTCTTTTATTTTTATCGTACCAACTGATCTGGTTGAATATGGCAGGTTGAGTTTCAGGTTTTGCTTTGCGGATGTAACTGTTGCTGAACCGGCCGTGATACTGGTCCGAAAACCGGGTCATAATATCCATTTCATCGGTAGTGGAGCCGGAAATTATACAGTTTTCAAAAACCGTTTCCATGGGAATAATGCGGTTTAACTCCATGATCATCAGGGCTGCATAGTTTTCGCGCGAGGAGGGCTGAATACGCACATTGGTACTGTTGAAAAAATTGGCTATGGTAGTATGGATGAACGTATGTTTTCCGCCATTGAGGTACACCGAGTATGCACCGGTATTCGAAATTTCAGTATTTGCTACCAGCACATCGGCATTCTGGACTACCAATCCGTATTTCAGAAAATTATGAATCCGGCAGTTTATGATTTCAAGTGTCGGACGCTCATTCCTGTTTTGGTTGGCTAAATAAACTCCTGCATAACCACTGTTCATGGTCACAAAGTTGAGTTTGTGCTTTCCCTGTTCACCAAGCAGCAATACACCACCCCACTGATTGGAAACATAATTATAAGGAATATCCGTAAAAATCCGGTCGGTACGGTCGCCACGCATCAACACCGGTTGCTCGCGTGTACCATTGGCAATGAGATTTCCATATACCACAAGACTACTCTGATTATGAAAATACAGCCGGCATCCGGGGTTTAGTGTCAGCGTCTTGCCTGTGTCCACCACCAAATCACCGTAAACAAGATATGGTTTTTCGCCCGTCAGGGTACTGTCATTCAGGATAGTTTTATTTCGGAGAATTTCCATATCCTGTCCGTATGCCAGCAGTTTTACATCCTGTCGGTTGGAGTTGGTAAGAAAAACGATGGAATCTTTTACAAAAACCGGAGCATTGGTTTTAAGCGGATCGATAGTCACTTCCACAAATATAAAGAGACTGTCACCAGCCCGGAGCTCTATGTCTGTGAATTGGTTGTTCTTGTTGGTTGCGCCATCCACATTTATTCTGTAGGGCGAACTTGCACCCATTCCCAGACCGATGGCCGAGATATTTACATTTTTTTTATTCGGATTATATACTTTAATCTGCGAAGTGGAACTCCCGATGGTGGTGAATACGGTATCAAACTGCAATGTATCGGTCGAAAAATCGAGTTTCAGACCGGTATCAGCCGAAATGCTTTCATCCACGCACGACGGCATCGTGAGGGCAGCTGCAATTCCGAGAAGTGCAATTATGAGAATGTGATGTATATTTTTAAAGTTCATGTACAATGATATGACCGGATTACACTGACAAAACGCAAACGTCGGCAAATTATTTTCCGGC
>CALMZF010000221.1 GCA_937870645.1 uncultured Paludibacter sp.
TGCCGGTAATCGTGGTATCGGGCTACAACAGGGTGGAATACCTGAAAAAGGCAATTCGGCTGAATGTGGTGGATTACCTGAACAAACCTGTTGACCCCGATGAGCTGGAATTGGCTGTAAATAAGGCGTTTGATGGCAATCCGGTTCGGGAGCTTATACCCACAGAGCATAAAATAAGTCTGAATACCGAGCGTGGAACAATGATAGTGACACCCGAAAAGCTGCTGTATTTATGTACTCAAAAACGGTCTTCCATAGTCATTTTTGCCGATGATGAAAAGGATGTGATTGTCCATGATAACCTGATGAGCCTGGAAAAGTCGCTGCCCGGGGATATTTTCAGAAGAGTAAGCCGGCAATGCATCATCAATTTGAATTATCTTATTCTGGTCAAAAAAGAACGCAAAGAACTTACATTGAAGGCTAAAAATAAGGAAGTGAAGCTTAGTAAAATCTATCCGAAAATCATCAGGGAATTAACGAAATAATTGGTTCTGTTGAAGCGGATGTTGGTAATAAGTCAGCCCCCCAACCCTCCCGAAACAAGTTCGGGACAGGCTCTAAAGGGGGAGTTATAATACGTAATGCATTATTAATCCAAACTGAAAATGGATTTATTTAGTTACTTTTCTTTACAGGAAAAAAATATAATGAAGAAGACAAAGATATGTAAGTTGATAATAAACAGCAACATGCAAACTTTACAAACTTTACAAACTTTACAAACTTTACAAACTTCAAACTTCAAACTTCAAACTTCCAACTTTCTCTACATTCTCTCCGGTACTTCAATTCCCAGAAGCCCCATACCGGTTTTAATAACGTTGCCGATGGTTTCGGACAGCGCCAGGCGGAAATTACGCAGGTCTGCGTTTTCTTCCTTCAGTATGGTGTAATCGTGGTAGAACTGATTGAACTCTTTCACAAGCTCGTATACATAGTTGGCTATCAGCGCCGGACTGAATTCATCACCGGCCTGTTTCACCGTTGCCGGGAATTCTGTCAGCAGTTGTATCAGGTATTTCTCTTTTTCCGATAGAACCGTTTGCACATTTAATGCCTCATTGTAATTAATTTCAAGATCTTCCGCTTTCCGAAGCACTGACTTAATGCGTGCGTGGGTATACTGGATAAATGGTCCGGTATTTCCGTTAAAGTCAATGGATTCCTTTGGATTAAAGGTCATGTTTTTCTTCGGGTCCACTTTCAGGATAAAGTATTTCAATGCTCCCAAACCAACCATTCGGGCGATATTCTCAGCTTCTTCCTCCGATACTCCGTCGAGCTTACCGAGTTCCTGTGAAGTTTCACGGGCAGTCGTAACCATTTCTTCAATCAGATCATCGGCGTCAACCACAGTTCCTTCCCGACTTTTCATCTTTCCTTCGGGCAGTTCCACCATGCCGTAGGAGAAATGTACCAATCCTTTTCCCCACTCAAATCCCAGTTTGTCCAGCAGTATGGAGAGTACCTGGAAATGATAATTCTGTTCATTTCCAACCACATACACCATTTTGTGGATGGGGTAGTCGTCGAAGCGGAGTTTGGCGGTACCAATGTCCTGTGTCATGTACACCGATGTTCCGTCGGAGCGCAGCAATAGTTTCTCATCCAGACCGTCGTCAATCAGATTAGCCCACACAGAGCCATCGTCACGGCGGTAGAAAACCCCTTTTTCCAATCCTTCTTCCACTTTTGATTTTCCTTCGGTGTAAGTTTCGGATTCGTAATATATTTTATCAAAATCCACTCCGAGTTTCCGGTATGTTGCATCAAATCCTGCGTACACCCAGCTGTTCATCATTTCCCACAGTGAGCGTATCTCTTCATCGCCCTGTTCCCATTTCAGCAACATTTCCTGTGCCTGTATGATGAGCGGAGCTTCCTTTTTGGCTTCTTCTTCACTCTTCCCATTGTCCATCAGCATTTTGATTTCAGCTTTGTAAGCCTTGTCGAACTCCACGTAGTATTTCCCTACGAGGTGGTCGCCTTTCATGCCGGTGCTTTCGGGTGTTTCTCCGTTGCCGAATAGTTTCCAGGCAAGCATGGATTTGCAGATGTGAATGCCGCGGTCGTTTACGATGTTGGTTTTCACCACCTGCCAGCCGTTGGCTTTTTGAATTTCGGCAATACTGAATCCGAGCAGATTGTTGCGGATATGGCCGAGGTGGAGCGGTTTATTGGTGTTGGGCGAAGAATATTCAATCATCATCAGGTCGGCATCTGCTTTGGCTGCTACGATTCCGAATTCAGGCTGATGATGCATTTCGTCAAGCTGGCCGATCCAGTATGCCGGAGCGATGGTGAAGTTGACAAATCCCTTGATAATGTTGTATTTCTCGATACTTTCGAACCGGGATTTCAGAAAAGCACCGATTTCTTCACCCGTTTGTTCGGGTGATTTGCGGGCCAGTTTTACAAATGGAAAAACCACCAGGGTAATATCGCCTTCAAATTCCTTCTTTGTTTTCTGAAACTGAATGATATCAGGTGATATCGTTTGTCCATACAGTTCGCTTACGGCCTGTATTACTCCTTCTGAAAGTATTGATTCTAAGTTCATTTTCGGTGTGTTAATGTTTCTGTATTTATTTGACAGGCTGAAATGCGGAAAAGTGCATTCAGTCTGTTTGCTGGTTGAAAGTGCAAAGATACAATTTTCTGCTGTTTCGGGAAAATAAAAAAGGGCACTAACGGGTAGTGTCCTTCTTTTAATGCGTTTGGGGAGTGGCTGTTATTATTTAACAGCATCGGCTAAATCGGCACCGGGTTTGAACTTTGCAACTTTTTTGGCAGGGATTTTAATCGCCTTTTTGGTTGATGGATTGATACCTGTGCGGGCTGCACGATCAGCAACAGTAAATGTTCCGAAACCTACCAGACCAACTTTTTCACCGCTGGCAAGAGCTTTGGTGATACTTTTGATGGTAGCATCAAGCGCTTTTTTAGAAGCAACCTTAGTCATACCGGATGTTTCTGCAATGGCATTGATTAATTCAGCTTTGTTCATAATTTACTAAGTTTTTAGATTATAAGTTATTAAGCATAGACATTATGCCACAAATGTAAAAAATTGAAAAACAAAAAACAATCTTTTCGACAAATAAATGTTGATTTTTTGTAAAAATTCTTCATTTTATGTTCAAAAACATTGAATTGGAGTTTTTTTCGTAATTTTGCACACTTAAAAACCAGGACACGACGGGCAAATCGGATTTCATTTCAGTAATTTGCCTCTGATTACCGGTTTGAAAAAATACTGATTTATGAACAACTACCGATCTTCTTTTTTATCGAATATACCTCCTGTTGTTAAAAATATCCTTGCCATCAATGTCGTGTTGTTTCTGGCATCTGTATTACTTCCCGCTGTCTTTGAGCGACGCGGCATCAACCTGGATTTGAACGACATCATGGGCATGCATTATTTTGCAGCCCAGAAATTCAATCCGGCGCAGATGATCACCTATATGTTTATGCACGCCTCGTTTTCTCACCTTTTTTTCAATATGTTTGCCGTCTTTATGTTCGGTGGTATTCTGGAAAGGTTGTGGGGACCGCGAAAGTTCATGTTTTTTTACCTCATCAGCGGACTGGGCGCTGCCATTGTTCAGCAGGTATTCTGGTATTTCGAACTTCATACGGTGGTATCTGCCTTAAATACAGCTATTTCATCCGGCACTTTCGAGGGATTACGACCCTATTTCAGCGGTGATATCTCAGCAATGACCATTTCGGAGGTGTTAAATCAAAAAAAGGAATTTCTCAATATGCCGGTCACCATCGGTGCATCGGGGTCGGTGTTCGGATTGCTGCTGGCTTTCGGCTGGCTTTTTCCGGAAGAGCGGCTTTTCCTCATGTTTATTCCCGTGCCCATCAAGGCACGATGGTTTGTACTCGGTTATGCTGTGGTGGAACTGTTTCTGGGAGTTGCTCAGTTTTCGGGCGACAGTATTGCGCATTTTGCCCACCTGGGCGGTATGTTGTTCGGCGCGCTGCTTATTCTTTACTGGAAAAGAAAAGGAAAACTTTACCGCTGAAAAATCTGTAACTGTTCTCAGGTCGTTATCTTTAATGTCTAAAAATCAATGAGTATCATCGATAATCTCAAACTGACCTTTAAAAACGGAAATTCGCTCATCAAATTGATTTATCTCAATGTGACGGTATTTCTGCTGGTCAATATACTGCTGATTGTATTCCGGCTGTTCAATGCAGATGCTTCGGAGTACATCCACTGGCTGGCTGTACCCTCCAATGTCGGAAATTTGGCCCGTCATTTCTGGACACCGGTTACCTATATGTTTCTTCACACCGGTTTCTCTCACATTTTATTTAATATGCTCATGCTTTTTTGGTTTGGCAGGATGTTTCTGGCCTATTATTCCGAAAAGCAACTGCTGTCACTTTACCTTCTCGGGGGGCTGGGTGCAGCTTTAGTGTACGTGGTGGCTTATAATATTTTCCCCTACTATTCGGCAGTGGCATATTACAGCGTGTTGATGGGAGCATCGGGGTCAATTATGGCTATTGTGGTGGCTACTGCCGTGAGAGCGCCCAATGCCGAAATGAATTTGTTGCTCATCGGTCGTGTAAAACTGATTTATATAGCACTTGCCACGGTTCTCATCAGTGTTTTCAGCCTAACGGGCAAAAACGGAGGCGGGGAGATGGCTCACCTGGGAGGGGCATTAACAGGCTATTTATTTGTGGTTTTTGATAAAAAAGGGACAGATATTACACTTTTTATTACCCGCGTATTGGATTTCTTTGTAAATTTGTTCCGTCCAAAGCCGAAGCTCAAAGCGACCAAATTCAATGCCCAGCGGATGTCGCCGGAGGAATACAACCAAAACAAAGCCCGCACAGAAGTTGAAATTGATCGCATACTTGACAAAATTAAAACTTCGGGTTACGAAAGTCTGAATGCCGAAGAAAAACGTAAACTTTTTGAAAAAAAATAAGACTAAAAGCAGACCAATGACCGCTTTGATTAAGTGGTTGCTTATTCTGATCAATATCATGGCAGTTTTGGCTTTGGGATTGGTTAAAGCCGGCTCGCTGGTCAGTCCCGAAAAAATGCTGCTACCGGCTTATGCATCGCTTTTTCTCCTTCCCCTGACGCTTCTCAATATCGGTTTTGTGGTGTTTTGGATTGCCGGTCGCAAGTGGGTGTTTTTGCTCTCGATGCTGGCCTTAATTGTTTTTTACAGCACCATAAAATCCGCCTTTCCCATCAATCCCGGTAAGTCCGAAGTGGATACTACCCGGCAGAAAATCAGCATACTTTCATACAATACCATGAATACGGGATTGATGAAAAAACATAAACCCGACGATCCTAACCCGGTGGTCCAGTACATTCTGGATACCGATGCCGATATCGTGTGCCTGCAGGAGTGCGCCATCAGCGAAAATAAGCATCAGTTTAACTACGACGATTTCGAACGGATATTTAAAAAGTATCCCTACAAGCATGTGAGTTTTCAGCTCAACAAATGGAGCATGGGTATCGGACTTGTAACTATGTCGAAATATCCTATCGTCGAAAAGCGAAATGCAGCCTACAAATCCATATTTAATCTAACCATTTACTCCGATATTGTCATTGGTGATGATACGCTGCGCATTGTTAATAATCACCTCGAGTCCAACCGAATAACCGCTCAGGATATGCAGATGACCTCAAAACTGAAAGATAACTTCGATACCGATGAACTTGGATCGGTAACCAAATACCTGTCGCAAAAACTGAGTGTGGCTTACCGTGTACGAGCCTCACAGGCCGATATTGTGGCAAAGCTGATAGAAAATTCTCCCTACAAGGTGATTTCGTGCGGCGACTACAACGATGTGCCTGCATCATACGCTTATACCAGGGTGCTTGGAAATCTCAAAGATGCCTTCAAAGAGACCGGCAACGGGCTTGGATGGACATTTGCTCATTCCTTTTACCGTTTTCGTATCGATTACATCATGTACGATAAGGATTTTCAGTCTGCCAATTATAAACAGGGCAAACTGAGAGCTTCCGATCATTATCCCATACAAACTGATTTGTATTTAAGCAATAATTAACTACAATGCTGTTTGTTTTTTTTGTAACTTTGTTGCTCTTTTATTGCAGTGAAATATCATAAACTAAAAAATATATACAACTTTAAAAAACTAATCTTATGAATGTACCATCTAACCTGAAGTACACCAAAGAACATGAATGGGTACGCGTTGAAGGCGATAACGCCTTTGTGGGAATCACCGACTTTGCACAGGGCGAATTAGGCGAAATTGTTTTTGTGGAAGTGGAAACTGTGGGCGAAACTCTCAACCAGGGTGACGTATTCGGCTCTGTGGAAGCTGTCAAAACAGTTTCTGACTTGTTTCTGCCTGTTGGCGGAGAAATTCTGGAATTCAACGAAAAACTGGAAGATGCTCCCGAACTGGTCAACAGTGACCCGTATGGCGAAGGCTGGATGGTGAAAATTGCCATTGCCGATGTTGCCGAACTGGAAGGATTGCTTTCTGCAGAGGAATATAGTGCATTGCTGGGGTAAGAGACTGGCCCCCTTACCCCCTAAAGGGGGAATTTTGAATGCTTACTGATAAAATTATTAAGTATTTATCAAAATAAAATAAAGGGATCTTAATTTAAAATAAATTTGAAATTTGCTTTTTATTCCCCCTTTAGGGGGTTAGGGGGCAGACTACAGGAAATTATGACACCAAAAGTAAGTATTATCATGGGCAGTACGTCCGACCTTCCGGTGATGGAAAAGACGGCTAAACTGCTTGATGAATTTGAAATTCCGTTTGAAATTCATGCTTTGTCGGCACATCGTACACCGGCTGAAGTGGAGAAATTTGCAAAGGGAGCTCAGGCAAGAGGTATTCGGGTAATAATTGCTGCTGCCGGAATGGCTGCTCATCTTCCCGGGGTGATTGCTTCCATGACCACGCTGCCGGTGATTGGTGTTCCCATCAATGCTTCGCTCGATGGTCTGGACGCTTTGCTGGCCATCGTACAGATGCCTCCGGGCATACCCGTTGCTACCGTGGGTATCAACGGAGCTCTGAATGCCGGTATCCTTGCAGTTCAGATACTTGCTGTAGCCGACGATAAACTACAGACTAAACTGGCTGATTACAAGGAGGATCTGAAAAAGAAAATTGTAAAGGCTAACGATGAACTGAGTAAGGTGGAATATAAATATAAGGTGAATTAAGCGATATGGAAGTCATTCCAATGGGTATTTATTTATTATATTTTGTTTATACTTTACCGGCAATATTTCAACTGATAGCCGGAACACAAAAATTAAGAAGAAAATCAGAACACTCGCTGCTGAAAATTGCAGCAATCAGCTGTAGTAGTCTTGTCGTAATTGCAGGTATAAATTTTCTTATTACTTTATTCAGAACAAAACAAGCCCAAAATCACGATGGATTATGGATTGTCGGAATAGGTGCATTGTTTTTTATGGGACTAATTTTGATTTTACTTATTTCAGGCATTCAGAGCCTGATTTTAATAAACCAAAAAAGAAAGAATATATAACTTAAAAATAAATTGATTATGCAAACATTAGACAACTTTAATTTTGCCGGTAAAAAAGCCTTTGTTCGCGTGGACTTTAATGTTCCGGTTGACGAAAACTTTGCGATTACCGATGATACACGTATCCGGGCTGCCATGCCGACTTTGAAAAAAATTCTGGCTGATGGTGGTCGTCTGATCATCGCTTCACACATGGGCCGTCCGAAAAAAAATCCGGATCCGAAATACTCCCTCAAGGTAATTGTTGACCGTGTATCTGAATTGCTGGAAGTTCCTGTAAAATTTGCTGCTGACTGTATGGGTGAAGAAACTGAAAAAATGATTGCTGAACTGAAAGACGGTGAAGCCGTATTGCTCGAAAATCTCCGCTTCTATGCCGAAGAAGAAGGTAACCCCCGTTTGCCCGAAACGGCCACCGAAGAAGAAAAAGCTGCTGCAAAAAAAGAACTGAAAGCTTCGCAAAAAGAATTTACCAAAAAGCTGGCATCGTATGCCGATGCTTATGTAAATGATGCTTTTGGAACAGCTCACCGTGCCCATGCCTCTACCGCATTGATTGCTGATTATTTTGATGCTGACCACAAAATGTTCGGTTACCTGATGAATAAGGAAGTGG
>CALMZF010000222.1 GCA_937870645.1 uncultured Paludibacter sp.
TATGAAAATGTGGCAAAAATTCAACTTTATCCGAATGAGTTTGAGAAAACACCTAAAAAAAGCATTAAGCGCTATCTGTATACAACTGTATAATATTTTTTAAGTGATTGATAAACAGGATTATAGCTGCGGTAAATAGTTAAAATGAAAATAATTACTAAAAAAACGAAAAATTATTTGTCAGTGATTATAAAAATGTAGTAACTTTGCACCGTTTTTGAAACACAACTCACTTTAATTTTTTTAATTTAGAAAATGAAAAAAGTATTTTTATTTATTGCTGTCGCTTTCGCTATTGCATCATGCGCACCCAAACAGGCTGAGCAGGAAAAAGTAATGGAAGATTCTGTAGTTGTTGCCGATACAGTGGCTGCTCCTGCTGATACTACCATCGCAACTGTTGATAGTGTTGCGCCACAAATGTAAGGAAGGGTAAAACCTCACTGACTTGAATTTTATCTGTTTGGTGAAACAGATTGGAACTGAAAAACTGAAAATATACTTATTTTGCACCCCTTTTTAGACTTTTTTTGAAGAATTCGACGAAAAGGTGAAAAAAAAATAAAAAAAAATCAGAAATATTAATTGTATATCAAAATAATGATGTACCTTTGTCACGATTTTGAATTGAACAAAATATCTAACATGTTAAATTTTTAAAGGATTAAAACAAAATGAAAAAAGTATTTTTATTTTTTGCTGTAGCTGCAGTATTTGCTGCATGCGCACCTAAACAAGCTGAACAAACAGAACAAACAATCGATTCAGTTGCTACTGAAGTAGTTGACTCTACTGCTGCTGTTGTTGACTCTGCTGCTACTGCTGTTGTTGATTCAGCTGCTACTGCTGTTGTTAAATAATTTTAGCTACCGCAAAAAATTAATTAAAACATCTGTAAAGTCCGTTAGTCTCTAACGGACTTTTTTATTTGTCAGAATTGTAGTACTTTTGTTGTCATTAAATGCCGGTTATCCGTATTTACGGGCACTCAACCATTATTCTCAAAAAAAAATAATCCCTCCATGTTACGAATTGCATTACAGTCCAAAGGTCGCCTGAATGAAGAAAGTATGGCTTTACTCCACGAAGCAGGTATCAAACTTGAATGGGGAAAGCGTCTGTTGCTGGTTCCTGCAAAAAACTTTCCGATTGAAGTACTTTTTCTGCGGGATGACGACATACCCCAAACCGTAGCTGATGGTGTGGCCGATATAGGCATTGTGGGTGAAAATGAATTTGCAGAAAAAGACAAAAAGGTGAATATCGCTAAAAGGCTGGGGTTCAGCAAATGCCGCCTGTCACTGGCAATTCCAAAATCGGCCGAATACGTTGACTTGAGCTGGTTCAACGGTAAAGTGATAGCCACCTCTTACCCCGGCATTCTGGAAAAATATCTGAAGGAAAATAATATTTCAGCTGACATACACGTAATCACCGGTTCGGTAGAAATAGCTACCGGTATTGGTTTAGCCGACGCTATTTTTGATATCGTAAGTTCCGGAAGCACGCTGCTGACCAATCAATTGAAAGAAGTGGAAGTGGTGATGAAGTCGGAAGCGTTGTTGATAGCCAATCCAAACCTGACGGAAGAAAAAACAGAAATTCTGAATGAACTTCTTTTCAGAATTCAATCTGTTCAGTTGGCCGAAGACAAAAAATATGTATTGATGAATATCCCCACCGAAAATCTGGATAAAATTGTGCAGGTCATTCCCGGAATGCGAAGTCCCACTATCATGCCGCTGGCCAAGGAAGGCTGGAGTTCCTTGCACGCCGTGATCAGTGAGAAGGAATTCTGGGATATTATCGGAAAACTCAAAAATCTGGGTGCCGAAGGACTGCTGGTTATTCCGATAGAGAAAATCATATTATAAGCCCGATCTGTGTACCAGGTTGCGGCTCGGTTTTTGGTTTTTTAACGGGGTTCAACTTTATTTATTTTCACAGGAAAATTAAAAATCCCATCTTTGCATATCCAAAAAATTAAGTTAATCGGATTGCTCCGAACAAATAAATTGAATGTATAACAAAAAAATATTTATTGCAGCTGTTTTGTTTCTTTGTACCGTGCAGTTATCTGTAAGTCAGAACAATACAAATTCACCTTACACACGGTTCGGTTACGGCGATGTCACCGAAAGTACAGCTACCGAATTGCGGGGTATGGGTGGAGTTTCGCTCGGTAACCGGTCCCGAAATACGATAAACTCACTTAATCCTGCGTCCTATAGCAGCGTAGACTCGCTCACCTTCATGTTTGATATTGGCGGAAGTGCCCGATATTCCCTGTTTTCCGACAAAGATGGCTCCAATAAGACCTTCAATGCAAACCTCGAATACCTCACCATGCGATTCCCGATCGCGAAATGGCTCGGAGTGAGTGCCGGGTTGACACCCTATTCGTTGGTAGGTTATAATTTTAATCAGACCGATTCACTGGCAATGCCGGTCAACCAGTCTTACGAAGACACGAAAAATGTGTATTATTACACCCTTTTCAACGGGTCGGGCGGATTTAGTCAGGTGTACGGCGGACTTTCGGCCAATATATTGAACCACATTGCCCTGGGTGCCAATGCTTACTATATGTTTGGCGAGGTAAACAACTACCGCAATCTTATTTTCAACTCCTCATCCACCTATCAATCGGTGACTTATGCCAACAAAATCAAGGCATCCGATTTTCGGTTTCGCTACGGAATCCAACTGTACAATACTTTTGCCGAAAAACACGATGTGGTTTTAGGAGCCATATACGAAGGCAAAACAAAATTTAATGGAAAATATTCGGCTATTGCCAATGATTCCACCCTCAATTCGGTGAATGGATTCGAGTTGCCTCAAACACTGGGCATCGGATTAAATTATACCTACAATAAACAACTTACAGTAGGTGTGGATGTTACAAATCAGGGATGGGGTAAAGCCCTGTTTTTCAACAAAACAGATTCGCTGGTTAATACTACTAAAATAGCTCTTGGTGCCGAGTATATTCCAAATCCGATGGGAAGAAAATACACCGACCGAATTCGCTACCGCATTGGATTTAATACGGTAAATGCTTACTATCATTCGGGTGCCGACAAACTTCCGAACAATTATACCATCAGTCTGGGGGTGGGTCTTCCCACCAAAACTTCCAAATCGATGATGAATGCATCTCTCGAATATGGTAAAATGGGTTCCTCACTGCTGAAGGAAAATTACCTGAAACTCACGTTCAGTGCTTCCATCAACGAATTCTGGTTTGTGAAACCTAAACTGTAAATCCTTTTTGCTTTCCGATCACTGAAGCATGAAAATTTCAAAACAAATAATTATCAATCTGACAGCCGCCTTTTGGGTGGTTGTTGTGTTGTTTGGAGCTGTGTCGTGTGAGAAGGAACGAACCGAGAAGATTGCAGCGGTAAAGGACCGTAAAACTTTGCCCGGACTTCATGCCACTAAAGTAACTACAGTCATATCAGACTCCGGAATTACCCGTTACAGAATTTACACCGATCAGTGGGATGTATTCGACAAGGCAAAGGAAAGTTACTGGGAATTCCCGAAAGGACTGCATTTTGAGCGATTTGATGAAAATCTGGCCATAGATGCGAATTTCACCAGTCAATATGGCCGGTATTATGAAGGTCGAAGATTATGGGAATTTCGGGGAAAAGTGAAAGCCATCAACGTGCTGGGCGAAATGTTTGAAAGTGAACGGCTATTCTGGGACCAGTCACAGGAACTCATATATTCCGATACACTGGTGAAAATCACCCAGCTCACCCGCGTGGTATCCGGTTATGGCTTCCAGTCGAACCAGTCCATGACCAAATACAGTTTCCGCGCTACCCTCAAAGGAATTATTGTGTTGCCTCCCGAAGAAGGAAATACCATGACTTCAGTACCAGGAAATGCTGCCCGACCATAAACGGGATTATTCCACCATATAAATATTGGCTTTAATCCGAAGCCATTCCTTCTTCCATTCTTTGGAAATCACCCTGCAAAAAAACATTTTTCCGGCATCCATCAACCGGGAGCATACCTCATTGAGCTCAGCCGGCACATATCCGATGCGTATGTCCTCCACGTATATGGCAATGGCAAATTCATCGTGTTTGTTGTCCGGTTCTCTTTTCATGGTGAGTACTTTCTCCGGAGCAATTTCTTTGTCTGCTTTGTGAATATCGGAACAAAAAGTGGTGCCTGCCACGGTAATTTCGAGCAAAAAAATTTCGCGCCGAAAAGGCACGATGCCCGAAGCTCCCTTGCTGAGCATGGCCAGTAATCCGGGCGACAGTGGAATAATGGATTTATTCATAGCTAACTGAGCATTAATTCAATAAAAGCCTGGTAGTTAATTATTTCCTTTTCGTAGAAACTTATCTGATTTTTGATGGCTTCCTGTTCGACTGCTGTTTTTTCATCGTCAGCAATCAGCTCTTTCATGTTATATGGAAAAGTGACCGACAATTGTTGTATTTTCTCTTTCAGACTTTCAATGTTCTTCTTCAGGAATTCAATCCGTTGACGTTTGACATCGGCAGTTTGCTCTGTTGGTTGAGTTTCGGAGCTGCTGTCTATAAAGAGTAAAATCTTCTTTAGTTCCGGCAGATCGTTCAGGTCATAAGCCGCTTTTACGCGTAGAAATAACTCTTTATCGCTTTCCGGTTGGTCCGGGTTCAAATCCGGATGCAGTTTTTTGCACAACACCCGGAATACTTCCTTCAATTCAGCTACAAACTCGGGTGGAAGGAGGTTTGTGAGCACTTTTTTTGCCTCATCGAGCAATCCGGTATTCTCTTCTATTTGCTTGTAATAATCCGAGAGCTGATTGTTCAGTTTACTCTCTATTTCA
>CALMZF010000223.1 GCA_937870645.1 uncultured Paludibacter sp.
AGTAACAGTATACGTAGTGTACCAGTTGTGGTTATTTGATGTTTCACAAGGACTCATTACCACATCACCGCCCCAGCCATTAAATCCGCCAATCATTCCTATTGTTGAATAAGTAGCAGGAGTTACAGTAGCCGGAACCATGGAGAAGGTGTTGGTGATGGAATTCAGTGTGATGGTGTAATAACCGTCAGCAGGAACTTTGAAGTCACTCGATCCACCGTTGTTATGCAGCGGTTTGGTGATGTCATTGCTCTGTCCGCCCCATTGCTCATCCCAACTTCCGATGTCGCGGATCAGTTTAAATCCTCTTGAAGCCCAGAAATAACCCGTATAAGTGAATTCACCATCGCCGGCTGTATTGTACTTGTCACCCGGTATCACACTCATTGGATAGATGGATACACCCAGTCCGGAAACCGAATTATTCCATGCTCCGTTGGCCATACCAATAATGTAGTAAGGTCTTGGTGTTACTGCCGTGTAAGGAAGAATTGACAAAACAGTGATATCGACATTGGCTGTACTGGTGTTGCCGAAACCATCGCTGATGGTATAGCTAAAGAAATCGGGACCGGAATAACCAACGGTAGGAGTATAAAGCACTTTTCCGCTGGAAATTACTGCTGTACCATGACCCGGAGTACCCACACTTGCTATCGTCAGTGTGTTAGCTTCAGGATCTGTATCATTGCTGAGTACATCAATAGTTATCGAGCTATTCATAGGCAGTGTTGATAAATCGTTCATCGCTACCGGTGGATAGTTGTAGGTAGTTACCTTGAAAGGCAGATTGGCCGTTGTGTAGAGGGCTTTTGTACCACCTTTAACGATGTAAGCCAGTACGCGTGCATACGCATTGTGTTCGCCCATCACCGGATTCAACGCTTTCAGCGTGTCATTCAGTTGTTTATAGGTAGATGAAAGATTAGAGCCTGACAAAGTAGTATTAATGGTCTTATAAACGCTGAAATTTTCCAGATTTGATAAGATCACTTTATACTCGTAACGTGCAGCAGTATCCAGCAACGTTGGTTTTGAGGTTACTGTGATGAAATCTACAGAAGTAGGCAGCTTAGCACTGGTAACAGTCAGGGGATTAGCTGCGGCCGTAACAGCTGCTGTAAAGTTTCCATCCTGCAAAGCCGGCTGTTCGAAAGCTCCCGGTTCAGCAACTTCCTGACCTGCATAAGGATCTTCGCACGAGGTGAAAAGAGCAAACCCGATGGCTAATGCAAAAATATATTTTATCGTTTTTTTCATTTTCATTATTTTTTTATATTGAAGTAATGATTTTAATCGGGTTCCGCTCACAGGAGCGGAACCTGATTAGTTTATTTTCTGATGAAGTAATAACTTCCGGTGATATCATTCAGGATGATAATGTAAGTGCCAGCAGATTGAACAAAATTCTTTCCACCAGGTACACCAATACCCACTGCAGAATATAATTTATTACCGTCTGAACCACCTGCGGTACCCCAGTTCACATCCCAGCTACCATTAGCACGCAATTTACACTGATGTTCACCATCGAATGTATAGGTGGTGTACCAGATGTGATTATTTACACTTGCATTAGCGGTCAGGCTTACTACATCAGAACTCCAGTCATTACCGGCGAATGCACCGATCAGTCCTACAGTGGTATAAGTTGCAGGAGTAATACTTACGGGAACAAATGTTGCAGTATTTTCAATGGAGTTGATTGTAACCGTGTAGAAACCATCAGCAGGAACTTTGAAGTTGCTCGGATCGTTATCTCCTGTCATCTTACGGCGAGGATTATTAATACCTTCGCCACCTGCGTTACCCCATTGTTCGGCCCATGCTCCAACATCTCTGATTAATTTGAAAGAATTTGCCGATTTGAAATAACCTGTGTATGTAAATTCACCATCGCCATTCAGATTGTATTTCTTACCATCTACTACTCCGAAAGGAATTAATGAACTTCCCAATCCGGCTACCTCATTCTTCCATAAGCCATCTAAACCTACGATGTACCAAGGTCTTGGTGTTACATCGGTATATGCAAACAATGGCAATACGTAAGGTTTGATTTTCAATTTAATGGAATTGGAATATACAGGTTTAACAATCAGTGTATCGTTGAGCGGAGAGGGTGTGGCATCCGAGATAAATGCTTTCAGGCGGATATACACTTCTTTTTCAACAACAGGATTTGGCAGGGCGCCACCGTAAAGTCCGATGATAGCTTTGTCCATTTCCAGGGTGTTGATATGTACTTCTTCACCGTTAACAGTTGTAGGTAATTCCTGGAATGTACCTGCAGCAAATGTATTGGCAAAACTTACCTGAGTGGTGTAGGTAACTGCTGCTGTGAAGCCGTAATTTGGCTGAACGCAGGTAAGTGCTTCCATATTCATATCGGCATTGGCGTTGGTCAGTTCATACGTCATATTGGCATAAACCGGCTGATTGAGCTTAAATGTTTTGTAGCTGTCAGCATCGTTCAGTATCGGGTCAATTGTATCTTCACATGCTGAAAATCCAAACACGCAGAGAATTGCAACTATTAATATATTTATTTTTTTCATATCCATTTTGTTTGTTATATATTAATAAAATTAATATTTTGGATTTTGCTTCAGGTTTGTGTTCGCATTGATGTCGCCCGGAGGTAATGGCATAATATCATAATGCGAGTCGAAAGAGGTACCTGCTGCAACGCCACCTTTCCAGTCCCAGTTGTAAGCTGAACCGCTGAAATATCCGAAACGGATCAAATCAATACGGCGGCGGGCTTCGAAGTAGAATTCGCGGGCCCATTCATCCAGCACTTTATCCAGGGTAAGCCCTACGATTGGTGCAGCATGCGAGCGGGCGCGTAAAGCGTTGATAGTTGTCAGAGCAACGGCCGAACTACCGGTACTTGAACGTAGATTGGCTTCGGCATACGTCAGATAAGCTTCAGCTACACGCATGAATGGAATATCCATATCAGGCATCTGACTGTCGTGAGGTGTTTTACCATCAGCGCGATCGTTGGAGTATTTAATAACCGACAGACCTTTTTTGAAGTCTGTAATTTTGGTAACTTCTACTGTACGGTCAACGGAATACAACAGTGCTCTGTCGTCAACAGCTGCAGCAGTGAGATCGGCTGCGCTCGGAACAGTACCATCGGGGAAGAATTTTTTCACCAACGCAGCACGGGCACGATTACCTGACCAAACTTCCGATGTACCTCTCGAAGGCATATCACCGGCTTTAGTCGAACCAAGCAGGAATACAGATGATCCCCAGCTTTTGGTTTTGATACCGTCGGCTGCAATCGGGAAAATAATTTCATCCGTTGCTTTGTTGACTGTAGATCCATCAACAGTTCCTGCATTGTCACCCATAAAGATGTGTTTATAGACAGGTGCCAATTTATAGGCAGAATCCATTACTTTTTTGGAATATATCATAGCAGAGTCCCACTGGGCGGTGCCGGTATATACCTGAGCATTCAGGAAAATCCGGCTTTTCAGCATCCAGTTGGCAGCTTTATCCACCCGGTAATACGGAGCCGATTTAGGAGCATACATATCGGGTTCACAAGCTGTGAGTTCCTTCAGGATATAGGTGTACAAATCGGCACGCTTAATCTGCGGTGGAAGTTGGTCGGAAATAGTTTCGGTGAAAGGAACATTGCCATATAAATCCATCAGATAATAGTAACCCAATGCACGAAGAAATCTCACTTCAGCACGTTGTTTCAGAGTTGCGGCATCGGTAGACCCGGCAGTTTGTTCCAGGAAATGATTGCTGCTCACTACTATAAAGTACAAGCGTGCATAAAGTGCTTCGGTAGAAGTATTGGTGGATGACCAGCTGTTGGTGTTCAGCTCAATAACTTCGGCATCACCCCAGGCACAAATGGCTTCATCGGTGGTAAGTTCGTTCTGGTTCCATAAGCAACGGTACAGTGAGTAACGACCTTCATCGGGAATGTCGATGTCATTGTTTCCTGCTGCCCCTTGTTGTCCGGTCAGTGAAAAAGCGGCATACACTTTCGCAAAAACGGCATCTTTGTCAAAGGTTTGGGTTACCTGCGGATTTATCGGCGTAACATCCAAATCCCCCAGACATGAAGTAGCACCAAAAGTAATTGCTGTAAGGGCTACCAGGGAATAATATTTAATATGTTTCAAATTCATAATTCTAAAATTTAATAAGTTAATTAAAAGTTAAGACTTACGCCAATAATTGAAATGGTAGGTCTCGGATAAAGATTGCTGTCAATACCTCCGTAAACTTCAGGATCTAATCCTTTGTATTTTGTAATAACGAAAGGATTTTGAATGGTTGCATAAATACGTCCGCCGGAAATTACATTCAACACTTTATCGAACGAATAACCAAGGGTAATATTATCGCAACGAACGAATGAAGCGTTCTGTACAAAATAATCAGACATGTACTGGATGGTAGATTTACCCGAGAAATTGGTTTCCATGGCCGATCTTGTCATGTTGGAGAAGTAACCAAGTGGTGACCATACGTATGCACTACCTACATTCAACCGCTGTGCTTCCACAGAGTTGTAATTATAGTTACCGATACTTGCTCTTAATGATACACCCAAATCAAAACGTTTAACAATCAACTTTGAGCTTAAACCCATGAGGAAGTCGGCGTTCGGATTGTGATAGAAGTATTTGTCGGCTTCATTGATGATGCCATCGCCGCTGCGGTCAACAAAAAGTCCTTCGATAGGTTTTTTGTTAGCATTGTAAACCTGCTCGTACACGTAGTACGATGATGAAGGAAATCCAACCGTGTGAGCCTGAGCAGAACCCTGGAATAAACCACCGGTTGCTACATAATAACCTTTTTCAGATCCGTTAGTCAGTTTGGTGATCTTATTCTGGTTGTAAGTAACGTTATAACCGATTTCCCAGGTTACATCATTGGTCGAAATTGCTTTACCGTTGATACTAAATTCAACACCCTTGTTGGTCATGTTACCAATGTTGCTGATTACCTTATTGCGGAAGTTTGTTCCGGCTGGTATCTGAACCACATTAATAAGGTCTTTGGTGTCGCGTTGGTAAACATCTAACGAACCGTTTATTCTCGATTTCAGGAAACCGAAATCTAAACCGATATTTTTAGTAGTTGTTTCTTCCCATTTAAGTTTAGGATTGTATGCATCCGGACGATAGGTGATTACATAATCGTTTCCGAATTGATAGAATGCACCTTCAGTGCTGTTTGTATAAACCGGTATATAAGGATAATCACCCTGTTGCAGGTTTTGCTGACCGGTGATACCGTAGCCTAACCGAAGTTTAAGATCTGACAGACTACGAACGTCTTTGAGGAAACTCTCTTCGTTGATTTTCCATGCAAAAGCAAACGAAGGGAATAAACCCCAACGGGTATCTTTGGCAAATCTCGAAGAAGCATCATCACGTAGAGTAGCTGTGAATAAATATCTGTTCAATAGTGAATAATTCAAACGACCAAAGAAAGAAACCAGGTAACTTTCAGTAGCAAAATATTTATTGTTTGCTTTGGTCTTTTCGATATGGTCATAGAAGTCATCTTTACTATCCACTACACCGTCAGAATTTGTATCTGTCTTGAAAAGACCTTTATAATCATTTTGTTGTTCGCGATAGAAATGTTGCCATTCGTAACCTCCCATTATATCAAAATTGCTCACGCCGATTTCTTTGGCATATTGCATAAAATAAGTCAAAGAGGTATTTCTCTTGTCAATCTGATCCCATCCCTGACGTCCGTAATAGTTATTGCGGTTGCCCATAGTAACCGGTTGCAGAAGATCTTGCTTACCGCTCGAAATTTCGCCGCCCAGGTTCAAATGTGCAGTTAATTCAGGAAGGAAAGGCAGTTTGTATTCGAAAGCAGCACTACCGATAAAATCCTTCGATTTGGCAACATCAGAATTCAACATTAATCCTGCTACAGGATTGTAGGTTGCCTGTGGATTTTGAATAACACCAATTTTATCATCGGTCTGATACCATGCCCAGTAACCGCCGAATTTAGTTTTGAAAGGTTCAAGACCTGAAGTTACAGGCTGAGTCGGGTCCATGGCAACGGCCTGACCTACTCCACCGGTATCGGCATAGGTTGTTTTGGCGTACATACCTTTTAAACTCAGGTTCACTTTCAGAGCATCGTTAAAGAATGTTGGGTTCA
>CALMZF010000224.1 GCA_937870645.1 uncultured Paludibacter sp.
ACAATGAAAAAGCAAAAGGACACCTCGTTATGTCGGGAACTTCCACTGCCAAAGTGCCATTGTCACCCGGTCAAAAAATGGTAATCAGCTATTATTACTCAGCTAAATTCAATGTTGATGGAGGAGCCGAAATATCTACTGCAAGTAACAGCACCAATTTGATTGAATCAAAAGAGTTTACATATACAGGAAGTGCAGTGGGTTATATGACAATCAATAATGTAACCGGCACATCAACCTATCTGACAGAAATAAAAGTAATGAATGCAGTGCCCTATTCCGAAATAATAACCGTTGGTGTCGACAAGACTTATCAGACAATAAATGATGCATTAGCAGCTATTCGTTGTATGACCCGTGCTGCCGCTGATACGGTAAAAGTAATGATTGACCCCGGAAATTACGAAGAAATGCTGATGATTGACGTTCCTAACATAAGATTAATAAATGCAGCTTCAACTCCGGGTATCGGATTGTTGAATAAAGGAATTGACATTGAACCAAATGCTGTAAGAATAACATCCTACTACGGACACGGTTATAACTATTTCAGTATGGGAACCAACCAAAAATGGAATGCTGATGCTCTGAGAGTGAATAAGGAAAACGGTTATACGAGCTATGCAAATACCGGTAGCGGCACAACGAATGGTTCTTATTGGAATGCCACGGTAGTTGTAACGGCTTCAGGTTTCAGAGCTGATAATATCATTTTCGAAAATTCTTTCAACCAATACATTTCCAAAAAAGAATCGGAAGATGTAGTGGTAGAATGGACTTCCGGAGGAAAAGGAACCCGTCCGACAACAATTGGAAGTACTGCTGTACAGAATAAAAGCTTTGTGGAACGGGCTGCTGCCATTGCCTACACTTCGGGTGGTGACAGGTCAATTTTGAATAAATGCCGTGTTATTGGCCGGCAGGATTCGTTCTATGGTGCTGAGGGAGCACGTGTAGTTGCTTACAAAGGTTCACTCATGGGTGGTACCGATTATATTTTCGGAGGTATGACATTGGTGGCTTATCAGAGCGATCTGGCCATGAATACCAGTGAAGTTAATACCGATGTAAGTTACATCACAGCTGCCCAGCAAAATACTTCCCGCGGTTATTTAATGTACGAGTGTAAAGTGACCTCAGCTATTCCTGTTACCGAAACTGCTTCAGTTTATCGTTCAAAACCGGGATATTTTGGTCGTCCATGGCAGCCAACTACCAGCGAAGTGGTGTTTTATAATACTACAATTGAAGCAACTGATAATCCCGATTTTTCTGGTCAATCATTAATTTTACCTGCCGGATGGAATAATTCACTCGGTGGAACATCGGATAAAGTATATGAATATGGCACAATCGAAGAATCTGGAGTTAACAATACATCCAGTCGTGTGAGCTGGGCACACATGCTTACAACGCCTGCTTTGACTGACGCAACAGAAATCAATCCGTTTAATTTTACTAAAGGCACAGATTCATGGGATCCAATTTCTAATCTTATAAGCAATGATGTTATTACAAAATCCGATAATAAAATTGTTTCACCGGTTCAGATTTCTACATACAATAACAAACTGTATGTTTCAAATTTGAAATCATCTACACGGTTATCTGTTTACAGTATGGATGGAAGTTTGTTTTTTAACCGTCAATTAAATTCCGATGCCAGTATCGCCATCAGTAAAGGGCTATGGATTGTTAAAGCAAACTCTTCAGAAGGAAGCAAAGTGGTGAAAGTGCTGGTAAAATAATTTTGAATTAAAAAGAATGCTCATTTCGTTCCTGAAAGTCGCTATCAGCGTCTTTCAGGAATGAATTTAAGTTGTAAGAAATGATTTTGAAAAAAAATATTCTCATACTTGTAACGATTATCTGCAGTGTCTGTTTTGCTGCAGTCAGTGCACAAATTCCGGCATTCCCGGGAGCTGAAGGCGATGGAATGTACACCACCGGCGGCCGGGGAGGCTCTGTACTCTATGTCACTAAACTGACTGACGACGGTACCGCCGGCACTCTGCGATGGGCTGTAAATCAATCCGGTGCGAGAATTATTATGTTTAAAGTTGCGGGTACAATCTCTTTGAAATCGGAACTTCGGATTAAAAATGGCAATCTGACCATTGCCGGACAAAGTGCACCGGGTGATGGCATTTGCCTCAAAGATTTTACGGTGGTTATTCAGGCCAACAACGTGATAATTCGTTTCCTGCGCTTCCGGCTGGGCGACGAAGCTGCACTGGCCTTTCCCACCATCGACTGGAGTGGTGCTGATGCCATTTGGGGACGAAATCAGAGCGATATTATCCTTGACCACTGTTCCATGAGTTGGTGCATCGACGAATGTGCCTCGTTTTATGACAATAAAAACTTTACCATGCAGTGGTGTCTGTTGGCTGAAAGTTTGCGAAATTCAGTGCATGGCAAAGGAACTCACGGCTATGGCGGCATTTGGGGAGGTTCACCGGCTACTTTTCATCACAATGT
>CALMZF010000225.1 GCA_937870645.1 uncultured Paludibacter sp.
CATACCGACAGCGATGGCGAAGATGCTGCCAACCAAAAACTATCGGAAGCCCGTTCGAAATCAGTTTTGGAAGCAATGGTAAAACTGGGGATTTCGGCAGACCGCCTTACCAGCAAGGGCCACGGCGAAAGTAAACCAATGGCTGGTAACGATACTGCGGAAGGAAAAGCGCAGAACCGCAGAGTTGAATTTGTTAAATTTTAATATCGGACTTCAATATGAAAACTAAAATCTTATTATTGTTAGCTGTATCTTGCTCGTTATTAGCAACTGCTCAAAATGATGGAAAATATATTTTCTCTAAATCAGGCCATATCGAGTATCAACTTTCAGGTAATACAGTGGGTAAAAAATCAGTTTGGTACGATGACTTTGGTATAAAAATGACAACTTTAATCGAAAGTACTACAACAATAAAAATCTTGGGTATTTCAAAGAAAACCACTACTAAAGAACTTGAAATCCGGAGCGGAAACTTTCTGTGGAAAATTAATTTACTTGACAATACCGGAACTAAAACCACCATTGATTATGCTATAAAAGCAGGGAAAGCATTAACCGATAAAAAAACAGACGAGGAACTACATAAAATTGAACGTCAGACTATACTGGATTTACATGGGAACATTGTTGGTTATGAGAATATCCTGGATAAAAAATGTCTGGTTTATACCCTGGGAACCACAAAATTCTGGCAATACAAAGGTTACCCGTTAAAATCAATTATCTCTCTAGGTACACTCACGAATAATGAGACTGCCATACAATTTGAAGAAAATATTACTGTACCAGCCACAAAATTCACTATTCCTTCAGGAGTAAAAATTACCGAAGGTGTAAATCCTCTGGATGGTGGTATTGAAGGTATGCTAAACCAAATTGGCACATTAGGTGAAAACGAACAGGGAAGTAAGAAAGACAGTGAAGATGAAGTTCCATTAAAAACAAATATTACCTATGATAGTTTCGTGAAAGCTATAAATGCCGTTAAAATTCCAAATTTTGTACGAACAGCAAGCAGCAAAGAAAGAAGTGCATACACCTCTATGTTTCGGATAAACAATACTTTTGGAAGTATTTCTATAATGAATCCCGAATTGTACGACAGAGCAGAAGAAGGTGAAGGAGTAGAGATTAAAAGAGTATATACTGTAAATGGAAAAGCCGCCAAATATGCATTTATTAAATCGGAAGATACACCAATGCATACTGTTTTTATTAAGTATCCGGTCCGTAAAATGACTTTACTCATTAGCAGTTTGCAAACCTTGCCCTTATCTACGATGGAGGAAATTGCCCGACAATTAAATTTATAAATTTGTAAAGCTAACTTGAATTTAAAAAACTAATCATTAAAACACGTATAAACTGATTACTCAAACTTCAAAATTCAAATATCTCACCTCACGTTAATTAATTGAAATTTGCCGGTAGGAGGAATTTTTTTCTCATTTTATTTTTTTCTTACTGAAAAATATATTATTTTTGCACTCCATTTACGGAAAAGAGGGCCTATAGCTCAGTTGGTTAGTAGCACCTGACTCATAATCAGGGGGTCACTGGTTCAAGCCCAGTTGGGCCCACTCTTGAAAATCAGACACTTGCAGATATATTCTGCAAGTGTTTTTGGTTTTTCGGGTGTAGCAATAAGCCTGTTTGGCGGGAGGTGGATTGCAAAACCGATCGTGAACAAAAAATGTATTATCTTTGAAACGTTTTGAGTTGAGCTATTGATCTGTCGGAAATGATAGCTGTCTTCCTGAAATATCCAATTCTAAAGCTAAGAATGAATGACAGAGTAGCTTATGAGGTTTAACTAATCACGTTCATTTTTCATAATTAAAAAGAAATAAATGGCAAAATATAAAAATGTAACAACAATAATATTTGATCTTGGGGGTGTTATTATTGATCTGGACTGGAATTTGTGTATTCGTAACTTTGAAAATCTGGGAATATCCAATATGCGAAACCTGGTGAGTACCACGCTTCAAAGGGGATTTGTGCTCGATTACGAAATGGGAATGATTACTGACGCACAATTCAGGGATGAAATCAGAAAAAATGCTTCGGGAGAGGTCACTGACCAGCAAATTGACCACGCATGGACCTCATTGCTGGTGCGGGTTCCGGAAGAAAAGTTGAATTTGTTATATGAACTGAGAAAAAAATACAAAATTCTGATGTTGAGCAATACAAATAATTTATCTTTCCGCTATTCAGAAAAAATGTTTGAAGTGAATGGAAAAAACATCAATGATTTCTTTGATAAATGCTATCTGTCATACGAGATGAAACTGGCAAAACCGAAACCCGATATATTTGAAGCCTTACTTGCTGACGCCGGATTGAAAGCTGAAGAGTGTCTGTTTCTGGATGATGGCATTCACAATATTGAGACTGCCGAAAAACTTGGTTTCAATGTGGAATTTATCAAACCCTATTCGGGATTAGATGAATGGGAATTTTTAAAATAACCGAACAAACCAACCCCCGGCACGCGGAATATTCGTTTCATAACCATTAATTATTTACCTGATTGCTGAAGGCAAGCTATTTACCATTTTAATATTTACCATTTAACTATTTACCATTTTACTATTTACCATTTAACTATTTACCATTTAACTATTTACCAATTACCACTAACCACTAACCACTAACCACTAACCACTAACCAAATTGTATATTTTCAAAAATAACGATATAATTCCCTGGAGCAACTGCGT
>CALMZF010000226.1 GCA_937870645.1 uncultured Paludibacter sp.
ACTTTGGCAGTGGAAGTTCCCGACATAACGAGGTGTCCTTTTGCTTTTTCATTGTAAAGGGTTCCGGTAAACAACATGCCTTTATAAGCTGTGGTAACTCCGTTTGTAATGGTAGCATCGTCAAAGGACCACACGGTAACAGGAATAAAAACCAGATCTTTGGATGAAACACCACCCGCAACGGTTAAATTGGATGTAGGTCCTAATTGCAATGGATATTCATCCAACCCGCCAGATGTGATTGAATAAATACCATTACGAAGATAGATATTATTTAAATCCGTGAAACTATAAGTATATCCCGCTTCATTCAGATTGGTGAAAGTTAGTTTCAGTTTTGAAAGTTGCGTAGCATCCAGTCCTGTCGTATTAAGGGTTATTTTATAGGTTGGTTTTGCAACAAAAGCTACATCCCTGGTTACATCAGCTGAAATGTTGATTGTATTATCTGAAATGTAAAAATCATTCAATCCGGTGGCTGATACAGTATAGTTATATCCGGCTTCAAGTTGTACAGAATAAGCGCCGGTGGTTGTATTAATAATTGGCTTTGCTACATAAATTCTGGGTTCGGAAGGTGTATAAACCAATCCGACTTTTAATAGTTGTGCGGCAGTTAATCCGGTGATATTTCCACTTGCTGTAAACAAGGAGACTTTATAAACAGCGGGATTATAAGTTGCATTTGCAGTTACAGAAACAGGATCAGCATTACCAATAATGTATCCATTTGCATTTCCTAAACCGGGTGTATATGAATAGCCTGCTGGGAGCTGAATTGTATAATTATTTGAGCCATCGGGTGTAGCGGTCCACACTTTTCCGGCAGCATTTGTAAAATTAATTGTATAACCGGCAGGTATATCAGATCCATTAGTTAAATCTACTGTTCCACTAACAGTTACGTAGCTGGCCGGTTTTCTTAAAATCCGATAATAAAAAGGTTTGTCAACCGTATCGTAAATCTTGTAATTTCCGGCTTTTTTGGCCACGTATTTGTAAATTTCGGGATTTGTCGTCAATGAATAAATATCTTTTTGAGTTGCATCTGCTGTATATTCAAAATTCATTTTGCCCGTTCCATTTTGCGATTTGGCATATATGGTCACTTCATCGTCTTCATTCAGGGTTAAGGTAAAATATCTTGCGGTTGCAGCTGATGCATTTACATAGAGATAACCGGTTAAAGATTCTCCTGTTGACGTAACCGTCACAGGTACACCATTTGCATCATATCGGGTTAATGCAGTGTTCGAAGTACGCAAACGGTCGCTGGTAGCCGAATTGCTTGTCCAGGTTAGTATGCCAACTGTAAATGTAGCTGGTATATTTTTTCCGGTTGTACCAGCGGTTACCCCCGGATACCAGGCATTTATAATATCTGCCGTCAGATTATTGTTATACGTTGTGGCATCTAATGTAGCAGCTCCAAAATCCCAAACATCGGTTTTGGTTTGAGCATTTGCTCCCAAAAATGCAAACAGGGAAACAAACATAAAAAGGTAAACTGAGTTTTTCATACGTTTTTTTTAAAATCAGGTTATAAATCGTTTTATTTATTGAGTAATACGCTAACCATGATAAATGGAGCTACGGCCTTGGCATCGTTATCTCTTTTGGGCTCAGAAATGTAATATTCAAAACTTCCGTCGCGGTAGCGTGGTTCACCGCCAAGTCCGGCAACCGAACAAACATCCGTCACTGAAATGGTACCGTCTTGATTTGTTTTGATGAATTTTTTCACAAACTGTTTGTATGCTTTTTTCCCTTTCACAAGAAATGATTTGGGTAAATACCCTTTCTGAGCCCCTTTTACCCAAGTGTAAATAAACATTGCAGAACCGGATGATTCAACATAATTTCCTTCTCTACCACCCTGATCAGTTACCTGATACCACATTCCGGTTTTTTGATCTCTGAACTTATCGAGAGAAACGGATAAATCGTTCAGTATCCTGATAATTTCCGCACGTTTCGGATGATTGGCAGGTAAATAATCCAGCACATCCACCAGCGCCATCATATACCAGCCCATACTTCTCGACCAGAAATTCGGAGAACGGCCTGTAACGGGATCGGCCCAGCGTTGCTGGCGGCTTTCGTCCCATCCGTGATAAAGCAAACCGGTTTTTTGGTCCTTTAAATCTTTCTCAGCTGCGATTATCTGGGCTGCCACATCGTCAAAAAGTGCAGGTTCATTGAATTCTTTTCCGTATTGAGTTAAAAATGGCATGGCCATATACACACCATCCAACCAAACCTGATGCGGATATATTTTTTTGTGCCAAAAACCGCCGTTGGAAATCCGGGGTTGATTATTTATCTGGCTGCGCAATAGATCCATAGCCAGTTTATATTGTTTTTTTCCTGTTTTCTGATAAAGTGGGAATAGTATTTTCCCGGAATTAATCATATCCAGATTATATTTTTCCAGTTCATAGGTCTTTATTTTGCCATCGGCAGTAATCATGGTATCTGCATAACTGACAGCATAATCAAAATATTTTTTATCCTTAGTTTTATCATAAACCTGCAAAAATGCAAGCATTTCGAGTCCCTGAGTATAACTCCAAACCGGTCTTTTTGAGTAATCCACCATCCAGCTTTGTGGATTACGTTTCATCTCAGAATCGGCCATACGTTTATAGTAAGGTTTAGATGCGTTGACACAAATAGAAAAAACGAGAAAAAATGTCAGGATCGGTAATTTTGCTTTCATTAGAATGTAAAAAAGTTTTTAATAAGACTGTCCGTAAACCCGGACAGCCTTATTAAAAATGATTAGTAATTAATAACCGGTATTCTGAAGGAATTCATCCTTGTTTGTTACAGCATCGAGCTGTGCCTGCGGTATAGGACGTAAATAATGTATATCCTTAATGTTAGCTGCTCCCTGTGCATTGTATTTTGTAACGTATTCCACCAGTTTATGAGTACGTTTCAGGTCAAACCAGCGTTGTTGTTCGCCACAGAGTTCAATAGCCCGTTCGTCAAGTATGGTGTTGATATCCACCGTTCCAGAAATCGAGTTATCTTTCCCTGCTTTTGCTCTTTTTGCCCGCAAAGCATTGATAGTACCCAGTGCATCGCCACCTGATGCAAGTTCACATTCTGCTTTTATCAGGTACATTTCAGCCAGACGGAAGACAACAGCATCTCTGTAAGAAATATCGTAAGTCGGGTATCTTGAATCATACACAT
>CALMZF010000227.1 GCA_937870645.1 uncultured Paludibacter sp.
ACGAATCGCACTGACTCACTCCGACCTGAGTATGGTGGCGCTTGGCAATTTCAATGCCTCGGCCCCAATCTCAGCCCTTCCAAATTTCCCAAAAGCCGGAACCTGGTACGAATTACTGACCGGAGAAGTACTCAACGTCACGAATACGAATATGACAATCTCCATGAATGCGGGTGATTTGAAGATTTATACCGATCGTATCGTTAATCCGGGAAGCGGATTGAAAGAAGCGAAAATAGATATAAACTGCACTGTTTATCCCGGAGTTACTACCGGAAAACTTTGGATAAGTTCTGCAACGGAAGTAGAAAAGTGAATATATATAATGTTCAGGGAGCATTGCAATCGGCTTACTCCAATGTTACTGAAATTGATGCTTCAGGTTTAGCTTCAGGTATCTATCTGATGGAAGTTAATACAGCAGAAGGCAAAGCAATCCGGAAATTTATAAAGAAATAAGATAGGTTGTGTGCGTCTATAGTGTAAAAAACCGGCTTCAGAGTTATTCTGAAACCGGTTTTTCTTATTTATGATTTAACAATCAATCATTAACTATGAACTCTTAAGAAACAAACCGCCCCAAGCCCCTAAAGGGGATGTGAAATTACTTTCGTCTAATAAATTAATTATTTTTAATTCGCAAACCACTCTTGAAGTCCCCTTTAGGGGATTTAGGGGCAGTATTAGATCTATTTCATTTAATTTTTAGATTGGAATTTCCAATCTGTAATGCTATGAACTATGAACTATAAACTATCCGTCATTTCAATTCAATATTCTTTCTGACTTTCTTCAAAAAAGCCTGCATTCGTTCGGTGTCCTTGTCATTGATAATATCCAGCAGGCTGCCCAGTTCCTTGCGAATGTTTTCCACCTGTTTGGGCGTATTGGGGTTAAAAAGAATTTCTGACAACAGGAAGTCGTCTTCCGAAAGTAGCCCCTGAGCAATATCCATGTGTCGCTTGAACGTAGTACCCGGTGCTTCCTGATGTTTCATCACCGATGCAAAAACCAGTGTGGATGCAAACGGGATGGAGAGCGAATAAGCAATAGTCTCATCGTGCTCCTCGAACGTATATTCAAAAATCTTCAAATGAAGCGACCGGTACAAATCCTTGAAGAACGCCTTGCCCATGTGGTCGGATTCGGAAATGATGATGGCACTTTGTGTACTGAGATTATCGAGAGTGGCAAATGTTGGTCCAAACATGGGGTGTGTGGAAACGTAGCGCCGTCCGCATTTTTCGTAATACTCCTGCAGGCCGGTTTTCACGGATGCAATATCGGAAATGATACAACTTTTGGGAAGATAGGGAAGAATGGTTTCGAACGCATCCAGGGTGTATTTCAATGTAACACAATTAATCATCAGTTCGGGTTCAAATTCCTGCACTTCTTCAGGTTTTGTAAGTCGCAGCGTGTTAAATACAAAACGCAGTTTTTTCGGGTCGGCATCGAAAAGTGCTACTTCATGATCAATGCAAAGCACATCGGTCAGGAAGGTGCCCATCTTTCCTGCTCCGAGAATTAAAATTTTCATTTGATTATTTTTTTATATCGGCCCCCTAACCCCCGAAAGGGGGTATTTGGAGCGTTAAATTAGTTTGTACAAATCATTTAGCAAGATCAATCATTCCATTCGTGATATCCCGAAGCTTCGGGACGGGACAAGTCGTGTGTCAAAAGTAGTTGGCATGGCAGTTTCATACTATTATTCGTTTTACTTTTTCTTATATATACTTGTGTTTTTTATCTTTTATCTTTTATCTTTTATCTTTTATCTTTTATCTTTTATCTTTTTCTTTTGTCCAATGTTCTGGTTCAAAAAGTCTTTTATCTTTGTTCTTCCTTCCAACTGTCTTGGATGTTTCAATCTTTAAGCCCCTTTAGAGCCTGTCCCGCACTTGTTTCGGGAGGTTTGGGGCAATCTTCTTGTGTCCTGTGTCTCTTTCACTTCTTTTTTTCTTCCTTTTCTTTTTTCCCGAATTCTTTGTCAATTTTCAGAAACGGAATGACGGCCAATGTCGGGATAGCACATATCATTACAAAAATAAAGAAATTGTGATATCCGATATGGTCCTGAAGCCAACCGGCAAACATACCGGGCAACATCATGCCCAGTGCCATAAATCCGGTACAAATAGCGTAATGTGCCGTTTTGTGCTCTCCATCGGAAAAATAAATCAGGTAAAGCATGTAAGCAGTAAAACCAAAACCGTATCCAAACTGCTCGACTGCCACAGCAGCATTGATCAACAGCATATTTTGGGGCATATACCACGACAAATACAGATAAGCCAGATGGGGCAGTGTAATGCAGAGAGCCATCGGCCAAATCCAGAATTTCAAACCCTTGCGCGAAGCAGCTATTCCACCCACAATACCTCCAAGTGTCAATGCTACAATACCTACCGTGCCATAGACCAATCCCACCTGTCCGGTGGTAAGTCCGAGCCCGCCTATTTCGCGCCCATCGAGCAGGAACGGCGACGACAATTTCACGAGCATAGCTTCACCCAAGCGGTAGAGCAACATGAACGCAATGGCAACGCCGATACCTCTTTTTCTGAAAAATGTAGCAAATGTCTGTCCGAATTCAATGAAAATATCTTTGGGAGAATGATTTTTTGGTGCATCGGAAGCGGGTTTTGGCAACACAAAACGGTGATAGATAAACAACAGCAGGAAGAAACCTGCCAGAATGTAAAAGGTAATACTCCAGGCTAAGGGAAGATTGCCGGAAGTGCCCCGGAAAGTCGCTTTTACTTCCGTGTTGAGTTTGCGGTCGAGCTGAACCACCAGATAAGCCGGTTTGTCCCAGTTTTGAGCATTAAAGGCAAGTCGCTCACCACTCACCAGCGCAATGCTCTTGTCGCCAGACAACAGGCGGGTATTGAGTATGGTCTCCTTTCCCTCTTCGGGTTTTTTATTCAGTTTTACGGCAATAATTCCGGCATTACCCGCTTCTCCGGCCGATGTAAGAGATATTTCCGTTTTCTTTCCGAAATTGCGACTGATAAAATTCCCAAATGGTAGTGCTACGTATTTCGTCCATTGCTCCGACACATTCCGTTGCCACCAGGTTTTTTGCTTTTCTACCTTTTTTTCAGCCTGAATAAATCCGTTTTTAAGATTTTCGGTGGTGGCATAGTTTTTAATCGACTGCAGCGAATCCGGACTGATATTCAGCGTATTGATTTCAAGAACTGCGGGAAATGCCGTAAATACTGCTTCTGATGAATGTGCAGGAGCAGCAGCCAGTTCGCGCTGCCATGTATCAGTCTGAACCGTTTTAGTAGTGGACTGCACATTGAGGTTAAGCGGCTCAAGTCCGGTGCTTGTTTCGAGGAAACCAGCCAGAATAATCAACACACCCTGCCCTGTAATCATGGCCAGCCGGTAAAATGTGCTACGGATACCAACAAAAAAAGATTGCTGTGAACTGTTGAGAGCTAACATATAAAATCCATCGGCAGCAATATCGTGGGTAGCCGAACTGAAAGCAATGAGCCACAGGACAGCCAGTGTAGCCTGAAAAAAGAAAGGCGCCGGTATGAGAAACGCTACTCCTGCCAGTCCGGCTCCCAAAATGAGCTGCATGGTCACAATCCACCAGCGCTTTGTACGGATCAGATCCACAAACGGACTCCAGAAAGGCTTTATCACCCAGGGTAAATACAACAAACCGGTATAAAGGGCTATGTCGGTATTGGAAATGCCCAGCCGCTTGTACATAATGACAGCTACCGTCATCACTACAACATAGGGAATCCCTTCGGCAAAGTAAAGAGTGGGTATCCAGGTCCAGGGAGAAAAAGTTCGGGGAGTGGAACGTTTGAGGTTATTCATGGGTATGGGGACTGAACGGTTAATAATTCATCACAAAATTAATGAATTAGACCGGATAAACAGAATGAATAACACATTTTTCAACAAAAACTCACTGTTTTATTGTTATGAGTGCACTTGCATGACACCGGTATCATTACGGTCATTGGTCAACACAAAAAGAAATAATAGCAAAATTTCAGTTGCATCTGAATAGGTTCTGTTAAGATTAACAGGAATAAAATTGGTTTTATTCCGATGGAAAGAGAATAGTTATTTCAGATATTTTGGTTATTTTTGCAACCTGAATCAACCTTACAGTCAATAATCTATAAATAAAAATCTATGAAAAAAATTTTAAGTATTGTTTTGATTGCACTGATCACCCTTACAGCCGGCTTCTCCGGCTCGGCACTCAGCGCAGCCAAAGTAGTTAAACCCATCAAAACGGCCACTCCCGCCCGTCCGAAAGGACAAACCGACGTTGTAAACTTAGTAACACCAAAACTGGATGTAGTCCGCGTAGGCTTCATCGGCCTTGGCATGCGGGGTCCCGGTGCTGTAGAACGCTGGACGCATATTCCCGGTGTAAAAATTGTTGCTCTTTGCGATTTACTTCCCGAACGGGTAGCAGGCAGTCAGAAAATACTGGAAAAAGCAGGATTGCCAAAAGCTGCCGAATATTCCGGTACCGAAGATGCCTGGAAACAACTTTGTGAACGCGACGATATCGACCTTGTGTACATTGTAACCGATTGGAAACACCATGCAGATATGGCTCTTTATGCCATGCAACACGGTAAACATTCCGCCATTGAAGTGCCTGCTGCCATGAGCATGAAAGAAATCTGGGCGCTCATCAACATGTCGGAAAAAACACGTCTACATTGCATGATGCTCGAAAACTGCGTGTATGACTTTTTTGAACTGACCACCCTGAATATGGCTCAGAAAGGCGTATTCGGAGAAGTGCTCCACGTTGAAGGATCCTATATTCACAATCTGGAAGATTTCTGGCCTTATTACTGGAACAACTGGCGTATGGATTACAATAAAAATAATCGTGGAGATGTTTATCCAACTCACGGAATGGGTCCTGCCTGCCAATTGCTTGATATTCACCGCGGCGATAAAATGAACTATCTGGTTGCCATGGATACAAAAGCGGTAAACGGTCCCGCATACATTAAAAAGAAAACCGGTAAGGAAGTTACTGATTTCAAAAACGGTGACCACACCATGACATTCATCCGCACCGAAAAAGGTAAAACAATCCAGATACAACATGATGTAGTAACCCCACGTCCTTACAGCCGCATGTATCAGTTGACCGGTACGGATGGTTTTGCTGAAAAATATCCGGTAGAAGGATACTGTCTGCGTCCGTCACAGGTTTCAACCGACGTTGCTCCAAAACATGAAGACCTTAACGCTCATGGTTTTGTACCGGAAGACGTAAAAACAGCACTGATGACGAAATACAAACACCCTATCCATCAGGAGCTGGAGGAAACAGCCAAGAAAGTGGGAGGTCACGGTGGTATGGACTATATCATGGATTATCGCCTGGTGTATTGCCTGCGCAACGGACTTCCGCTGGATATGGATGTGTATGACCTGGCTGAATGGTGCTGCATGACAGAACTGACCGCTGTTTCGCTGGAAAATAACAGTGCACCGGTAGAAATCCCGGACTTCACACGCGGAGCCTGGAACAAGGTGCAGGGCTACAGACATGCTTTTGTGAAATAAAT